>JACIYQ010000160.1 GCA_014359855.1 Parvibaculum sp. | reverse complement strand
GCCTGGCTCGGCCGATGCCGGCGCCTCGCAAAGGATTGGGAAACCTCCATCGCCTCCTCCGAAGCATGGACATACATCGCTTCAATCCGCCTCATCTCAAGACGGCTGGCCAGAGCATGAGCGGCAAAGTGATAATTTTGAATCAGATGGGGTGATTGGGGTCTCGCCCGGAGTGAGATGAGGGCGGCTGCTCCTGTCGGAATGTTAGAACGTGGTCGGTGTGGAACATCGCCACAAACATTTGGAAGGAGCAGCCATGAAGTATTTTGCCGGACTTGACGTGTCATTGGAAGAGACGGCGATCTGCGTGGTCGACGAGACGGGCGGGATCGTTAAAGAGACGCGGGCCTTGAGCGAGCCGCGAGCGCTGTCGGAGGCTTTGCGCGGGCTTGATCTGCCGCTGGAGCGCGTTGGGCTGGAGGCATGCTCGCTGACGGCCTGGCTTCACGACGGGTTGCGTACTGAGGGCCTGCCAGCGATCTGCATCGAGACGCGTCAAGCGAATGCAGCAATGAAGACGATGCCGAACAAGACCGACAGGAACGATGCCCGTGCCCTGGCGCAGATCATGCGCACGGGCTGGTTCCGGCAGGTGCATGTCAAGAGCCGGCAGTGCCGTCTGTGGCGTTCGCTGCTGGTCGCGCGGCGGACCGTTCTGCATGAGATGCGCTCGATTGAGAATGTGGTGCGCGCGATCCTGCGCGAAGCCGGCATCAAGCTGGGGACGCCGGCGCGCGCCGCCTTTACTGCGCGCGTGCGCGAGTTGGCCGGAGACGACGCCGGGGTGATGGCGATGGCCGACCCGCTGCTGGCGATCCTGGAGACGATGCTGAAGGAGTTTACCCGGCTGACCAAACAGGTTCTCGACATCGTGCGCAAGGAGGAGGTCTGCCGGCGGCTGATGAGCGTGCCGGGCGTCGGGCCGATCACGGCGCTCGCCTTCCGGGCCACGATCGACCGGCCGGACCGTTTCAGGCGATCGCGGAATGTCGGGGCGCATCTGGGGCTGACGCCGTCGCGCTATCAGTCCGGCGAGACCGACATACAGGGGCGGGTCAGCCGCTGCGGCGACGAGCTCGCCCGCACGGCGCTTTATGAGGCGGCGCATTCGCTGCTCACGCGCTCGAAGAAATGGTCGAGCCTCAAGGCCTGGGGCATGAGCGTCGCCAAGCGCCGCGGCATGGCGCGGGCGCGCGTGGCGGTTGCGCGCAAACTCGCCGTCATCTTGCATCGCATGTGGACCGATGCGAGCGACTTTCGCTTTGGAAAGGAACCCGCCTGTGCGCAGGCGGCGCTGTAACCGGCAAGGAAATATCGAAGAAGCAATGAACTGAACTTTCGTCCGAAAGGGCGATCTCGGATCGTTCCCGTGGGGACGATGGGCAAGGCGACCACGTTGAGAGTCCAGAGCCTGTCGAGCGCGTCCCGGCAAGGTCGTGAAACAGATTGAGGCGCCTCGCTCTCCTGACCCCATCATGCGGCGGTTCCGTCAGAACGAAGACCGACGCCGACCGCGAAGAGAAGCGTGTGACCTACGGAAACGACATCCGGAAAAATGCAGGAGCTGCTTGACCTCAACCACCCCAATCAGAGAGGACTCTCAAGGCCGGACACGGAAACGGCGTGTCCCCGCCCCGTTCCTTTCGGGCCGCCTTTAGCCTAATCTCGGGCAAACGTTAGCAACAGCCGCGTCGCGGCGCATGGCGGGCAAATTATGGTTTCTGACGGCAGAAATATAGTTAATTTCCCTTCTTTTGCGAAATCCGCGCGCGAGACCAGAAAGCAAACCGCCAAACGGCTCAAGGAGGAACAGGCTGCCGCCAACCGGGTCCGATTCGCTCGCAGCGGCGCCGACAAGAAGGCCGACAAGCTCAAACGCGAACGCGAGCGCCGGGATATGGACGGGAAGCTGCGCGAAGACGGCGAAGACGAGAGCTAGTCGACAATTTTTCCGAGATCGTCTCCGATTTCCTGAAACAGGTTCTTGTCCTTTTCCACATATACCCCGGCCGTGCGTTCGCAGCTTTCGGTTAGGTCCTTGTCGCCCACGGCGCGGCAGTCAGCGACCGATTTCATCATCGCGGGGGTATCGCCAAAGTGCTGGTAGACAGCGATGCGTTCGACGATGAAAGTTCCGTCGCCGAACTTCTGTTCGCCTCTCGAGAGCGCGCTGACGGCATTCGCCTTCTGCTCCTTGAGCAAATAGAGATCGGAAAGCTGCCGGTAGACGAGCGCCGTCGCATTGTCGCGCCTGGCCGCCTGCTCGAAGAGATTGATCGCGCGGTCGAGCTTGCCTGCCTGCACCGAGGCGGCGCCTCCCGCGAGCAAAAGCCCCATCGGCGGTCGCGGCGAAGGGCGCAGCCCGCCTTCCGCCGCCTCATAGGCTTCGTCGGCCCGCCCCTGCGCCACCAGCGTCCGAACACGATCCGCGAGATCAAGCAGCTTGTCCTCTTCCGTATAGACGGTGCCCCAATCGTCTCCCCAAACCCCGTTCGCGGGCGCGGGTGCCTGCCGCATTTGATCGGGATAGAATGCCAGACTGTATTCTTTCACCGACTCAACGCGATCATCGGAATCATGGTGGAGATGTGCATCCGTGTCGCCCTGTAGATCGTCGAAAAAGTCGCTTACCCGTTTCCAGAGGAACCCAACGACATAGGTTTCGATCTCCGTTCGAATATTGCCGCCGGATAGAGACCGCCCGATCATCTGCGGCGCGCATGCCTCAAGATCGGTCAGCGCATTCTTGATCGTCGCTTCGGTCTGGTCGAGCTGCCCCTTCATGTACTCTTCCGCGGTTTCCTCCTCTTCGGGAAAAATGGATACCAGCGGCTCCGACCCGGAGACGGGATCGAGATGGCCTGATCGGTAAAGCAGGTCCGTCGCGAGGAAATCCGCGTCGCTTTCCTGCTTCTGCGAGTATGCCTTGTAGACGGTTCGCGAGAGCGTTGCCTGTATCCATTCGCCCGACGTAACCGAACCGAGGATGACATTCGCGGGATGTTCACGCCCCTGCGAGACACACTGGCGGTAGAGGGAGCTGTCGTTGAAAAGCTTGCCGATGCCCAGCGTGTGACTGACGATGGTGAGCACGCCGCCGAGTTTCTGGATATCCGATTTCTTCTGGCTCTTTTCGGCGGGGTGATTTAGCAGCACATGCGCATATTCATGCGCGAGAATGAAACCGATTGCATCGCTGCGCTGCTCCGCGCTCCCCAGCCTCCTGTTGAGCATGTCGAGCATACCGCTGGTCACGGTTATATTCCCATTTGGCAATGCAAAGGCGTTCGCCATCGGCGTTTCTTCGATATGGACGGACGCTTTGACATCCGGGTGCGGCCCGATAGCAGCCAAGTCGTCGAGATAGGACTGTAAAACGGCAACTGTCCGGCCACGATCCGCCAGCGAGATGTCGCGCTTGGCGAAGTCCTTTCCGCTCATGATGAAAAACGAGACGGTACCGCCGCCGGACGGATCGCCATATGCCCCGCCGACCGTGTCGATAACTTTCTGATCGGGAATTTTTATATCCGGACTGAACAGGCCGGACCGCGCGCCACTAGACGGGAACATAATCAGTAAAGCCGAGACTGCGAACACATGTGCTACGTAAAACCTGCTGCGCATCTTTTCCCCCAATGCCTATTGGAAAACTTTCCGTCTTCAGTTTCAGCGGTTGCAGATCGTTGCTCCCTGGCTCCGGCAAGAAGACTTGGGACATTTCGGATACTCGCCGGCTGCGCTGACAGCGGCATTGTTCGGCCGGTCGCTCGGGCAATAGCAGCAACTCACCTCCCCCTCCCCTCTGACCATCATTTTCTTGAAAAGGCGCATCCCGTTGGGCGTTTTCAGCCCGTAATACATCGGATCGCCGCAGTCCTTCACATCGGCGCCCTCAAGGTCTTCGGCATCTACGTTTTCGACGAAATTTCCACGCGTGTCGTAAAGATCGACAGAGGATGAAACGAAACCGGATACATGCTTGTTCGAGCAGGACGCCGCACCGGCGTCTTGGACCGGGAGAACAAACACACCCGCCAGCACAAGAAGCAGCCTTGAGATCATTCCGATATCAGTCATGATTCGAGTTCCTCCTGATTGCTGTTTGGCCGACCGCTGCAGCGTCCGAACCGTCCTGAACAATGTCGCGATAAACAAAGAAACCAGCGATACCGGCACCCGAGATTGCGACGAAATTCACGAAGGGCCAGTGGAACACTGCAGAGGCGAAGAGCGCGGCGCAGATCGAAAGTACAAACATCACGGCGCTGCGGTGGACGAACGCCAGGAACCGCCGGACCCAGCTTTCCTCGCGCGGCGTCGTGAAAAACAGGATGAGCACAATGAGAGAAAGAAACGCGATCATCATTTCCCAGACATCGGCCGCATCGATACCGAGCCAAACCACCGGCGCAGGTTTTGTCGCAGCGACACCGGATGTAATCAGATTGTCGAGAGCCATAGCGTGCAACGTCACACCGGGAACGGGGCCATAAAGCGGCGCAGGCACATAGTCGGAAAGGTAGGGCAAGTCGACGCCGACCAGCACCAGCCGGTCCTTGATCAATTCATCGAGGTCGAGACCCGGTGGCGGCGTGACGAGCCACTCGGCGGGGATGGTGTCGAAGTAGGGGCAGGATTCATAAACCCTGAGGTCATCATCATTCAGAACTCGGGTCAGATTGTGGAGAACGATCCGCGCAAAGGCCTTCACGGACATCCAGAAGCTGCCGCTACCGCACAAAGCGCGTTCCTTGACCGGCTGGTAACGCGCCATCAGAGGCGTGGTACCGAACCCCCAATCCACTGCAAGCCTCGCGTCGTCTTCATATTCGGGAAAATCCGCACAATCAGATTTCTGCCGCTTGCACCAGACATTTCGAAGTTCGACCGCTGCCTGCCGCCTCTGCCCGGCATCCCGCATCGGATAGTAGTAGAAGGGAGGGCCACTATGCTCGACCCCGACCGACATCAGCGACCCATTGCTGCTTGCCGAAATCCGGTCCACCAGCGGTTGCAGTCCCGTCTCATCCTGCTTTGTCGCCGACACGACAGGCCCGATCATCACCGGGAAATCCTGCGAAATCGTGGTCAGCGTGCGGGCGAGCGACTCCAGACCCGTTTCGGTGGCGGGCCCGGCAGGCGAGGCATCGCCATCGCCCCAGAAATCAACCTCCACGGGTTTGTCGTGGTAGCGCGCATAATAAAAATCGAGGAACAGAGCCGCCGGTTTTCTCTCGGCAATCAATTGCGCCAATAGCGCCTGACTGCGATAGGGAAGCGGCCATGTGTCGTCCTGGAACGCCGCAAGCGTATCCTCCTGGATTACGACGATCATTATGTCCCGCTGGCCGACGCGGCCGCCCACCCAGCCGTATAGCGGCGCCATAATCGAGTTGCCGGCCCGCGATACCGAAGAATCGAAGTCGTCTTCAAGGCCAAACGGCTCAAACGCGTTGACCAGAAAACCGATAAAACCAGCACACAAAATAACGATCAGCGCATCGGCCTGAATGTTCTTCAGGCGCGCAACGAACCTGCTTGGCAAACTGATACCCCCAGTAATCATCAGCTACACTCAAACTGCCGAGGCAACGGCCTCAATTGGAAAACTCACCAAGATTATGGGATTGATCCTATACGTTCCGCCGCAGACCGAAACAAAAATTCCGACCCTGCTTCCCTCGGTTTTGACCGGATCGGATGCGGTCAATGACTTTTGGCGCCCCGGATCATTTCATGGGTCGCGTCCTTTGGAACGGCCGCCTGGACCTGTCTCTTGCGCGGGCGTCGAGGCGCTTGTGGCTTTTGCGGCGGTGGAAGCTGGCCGCCCTGACTCCAGAAAAGCGTATCGCCAGGTCGAGCTTCTGGAAGGGGGGTAGGTGGCGGTGCTTTATCAAAGGCGAGCTTTGCCCAATAGCCCACCCCTGGGCGCGGCACATTCAGCATCGTGCAGACTCGCGTCATGTAACTCCCTGACACGTCAAATTGCTCGGCGACCTTGGTCATGGGTTTTGACCAGACCAGTTGGTAAAGCTCCTCGCGCGAAATCATCGTCAGTCTCCCTGGGAACCCTCGGAACTCGGTCAGCATAACCCGCTGCCGCGAACGAGCCCCCGGCACTGGCTCCCTTGCGAAAAGCCGATGGGAGCCCCATTCCTTGAGCCTGGCGAGGTGAACGGCGGCGTTCGGCCCAAATCCGCGTTCGGTGTGTTTTTGGGCTGGCGGACCGGAGAAACTCTGGGATGGGCGTATGCCGAGGGCAGGGGCCTGATGTCCCGCCCATCCGGGCCTGTTTTGACGAACTTGTTCCCTGTTCGCGTGAAAGGCGTTCCCTGTTACGCGACGGAAAATTCCCTGTTATCTGTCTAGGGAATTCCCCTGAAATATCGCAGGAAACCGCCAATTGTCGCCCGCCAGGAAGCCCCCGCGGAGCCAAAATTCAATGAAATTCCTTGTTATTTCCCTGAAAACAGGGAATTTCCCGGAGGCAAGCTAGGGCTCGACTGCCCACACCACCAATCCTCCCCGAGATGATTTTCTCAAACTTCCTTCGGTTGGAAATAGGCCGGCCGTCCGGTGGGCCATGGATCTCCCCATAATTGTTCGCCACCGTCGACGGTCAGAACCTCACCGGTGATGAACTTGCCGCTGGGCGCTGCGAGGTAAGCGACCGCCTCTGCGATATCATGAGCGTCCCCAACGCGCAGCATGGGGTTCGATTCCGGATATGTCTTCAGGCCTTCGGGGGGATATTGTTTGAAGCCGCTCGTCTCGCAGACACCGGGCGCGACGCAGTTGACGCGGATGCGATAGGGCGCCCATTCGACGGCAACTGACTTGGAAAGATAAGCAACGCCCGCACGCGCCGCGCATGTGTGTGCGATGCCGGGCATGCCGCGCCATATGTCGGCGACGATGTTGACGATGGCGCCGGGGCTCTTGCGTTCGGTCCATTGACGCGCCGCGCTCTGCATCATGTACCAGGTGCCGTTGAGATTGGTGTCGATGACGGCGTTCCATCCCTTGACCTTGAAGTCGAGGGCGGGTTGGGGGAACTGGCCGCCGGCATTGTTGACGAGAATGTCGAGCGCACCGAACTCGTTCCAGAC
>JACIYQ010000016.1 GCA_014359855.1 Parvibaculum sp. | reverse complement strand
TCATGCTTGCACTTCGGGCACACGACCGGGTTCTTGTTCAGGTCGTAAAACTTTGCGCCGCAGCTCGGGCAATCGCGTTTCGTTCCCAACTCCGGTTTCGACAAGCTTTACTCTCCCCGCATCGGTTTGCGTCACGGCCAGGTGCCATCAGGGCCCATGGCCTTCGTCCAGAAGGATTTTCCCATTGCCACGTTAAATAGCTCCTGTCAAAACCTATTCGCGCCTCGCGGCAAACCTGAAAACGGGCGCCTTCCGCGAACGCCGGGAACCGCCCCCGCACAACACCCACACATCGCCATACGGACCTCCATTGGCCTCATCCTCTTCTCATTCTCCCGCCAGCCTGACCGCTGAGCCGTCCCATGGCCTCAATGGCCGGATTCGCGTGCCCGGAGACAAGTCGATTTCCCACCGCGCGCTCATTTTCGGGACGCTCGCCGTCGGTGAAACGCGCATCGAAGGGCTGCTGGAAGGGGAGGATGTGCTTGCGACCGCCGAAGCCATGCGCCGGCTTGGCGCCGAGGTGACCCGCAATGCCGACGGTTCCTGGTCGGTCTGGGGGGTCGGCGTGGGCGGGCTTCGCGAACCGGAACAGCCTCTCGATTTCGGAAATTCGGGAACCGGCGCCAGGCTGGTCATGGGTCTTGTCGCCGGACATCCCATCACCGCGACCTTTACCGGTGACGCCTCGCTGTCGCGCCGTCCCATGGGACGCGTGATCTCTCCCCTGACGCAAATGGGCGCGCATTTCCACGCGCGGGAGGGCGGCCGTCTGCCCCTCACGCTCACCGGCGCGAGACGAGCGCTGCCGATCAGCTACAGGTCGCCGGTCGCCTCCGCGCAGGTCAAATCCGCCATTCTTCTTGCCGGTCTCAACACGCCCGGCGTCACCACCGTTCTCGAAGCGACGCCGACGCGCGATCACACCGAACGGATGCTCAAGGCCTTCGGCGCCGAAATCGCGAGCGAGACGGACAAGGACGGCCTTCTTGCCATAAGCCTTACCGGCGAACCCGAGCTCACGCCCTGCCCCATCGCGGTGCCGGGGGATCCTTCCTCCGCCGCCTTTCCGGTTGTCGCTGCCCTGCTGACACCTGGCTCCGAGATCGTTGTCGAGGGGATCACGCTCAATCCGCACCGGGCGGGGCTTTATACGACGCTGATGGAAATGGGCGGCGACATCGAAGTGATGAACCAGCGCCAGGAAGGCGGCGAACCGGTTGCCGATCTGCGCGTGCGCTCGAGCCGGCTCAAGGGCATCGAGGTGCCGCCCGCCCGCGCCGCCTCGATGATCGACGAATATCCGGTGCTCGCCGTGGCGGCGGCTTTCGCGGAGGGCACCACCACGATGCTCGGCATCCACGAGCTTCGCGTGAAGGAAAGCGACCGCATCGCCGCGACCGCCTCCGGCCTCAGGGCCAACGGCATCAAGGTCCGCGAGAGCGAAGACGGCATGATCGTGGAGGGGCGCAGTGGCGAGGCCGGCGGCGGCGGGCATGTGACGACACATATGGATCACCGCATCGCCATGTCGTTCCTGGTCATGGGGCTTGCCGCGCAGAAGCCGGTGACCGTGGACGACGCCTCGATGATCGCGACGAGCTTCCCGGATTTCGAGCGCCTGATGCGCGGCCTCGGCGCGAGCCTCACCGGCCCGGGCCAATGAGCGGCCAGGCGGGCGGCTCCATCGTCATCGCGATCGATGGCCCGGCAGCATCGGGCAAGGGCACGCTGGCGCGCAAACTCGCCCGGCATTACGGATATGCCTATCTCGATACGGGCTCCCTCTACCGCGCCGTCGGCCAGGCCGTTCGGGCGGCGGGCGCCGATCCGGACGATGACGAGGCGGCGCTTGCGGCCGCCAAGGCGCTCGACATGGGCCTTATCGACGAGAAGGCGATCCGGACGCGGGAGGCGGGGGAAGCCGCCTCGATCGTCGCGGTCAAGCCCGCGATCCGCGCGGCTATCCTCGATTTTCAGCGGAATTTCGCCTCCCGGCCGCCCGGCGGCGAGAGGGGCGCGGTGCTGGACGGACGGGACATCGGCACGGTGGTCTGTCCGGATGCCCGGGTGAAGATTTTCGTGACGGCGAGCCCGGAAATCCGGGCCCACCGGCGCTGGCTCGAACTCAACAATTCGGGGGTCGAGGTCAGCGAGGCACAAATTCTGGAGGATGTGCGCGAAAGAGACCGCCGGGATGCCGAAAGAGCGGCGAGCCCGATGAAACCGGCAGCCGACGCATACTTGCTCGACACGTCCGATTTGAGTATAGAGGCGGCATTCGACGCTGCCGTCGCGATCATAGACAAAGCAATGAGTTAAGTGCGTTTTCGCCTTCGGGGCGAGCGCGCTTTTTGCCATTGGGATCATGCGATCGCGGAGACAGCCCGGACATATGTGCAACCCCTAACCGACACTGCCCAAATCCACATGCTCCCGAACATTTCACGATTTCGGGGGAAGACCGCCGGACCCAACCGTCGGCCGGAACATAGAGCATCGTCAGGAGACTTCACCATTGGCTAACACGAACAGCGCGCTCAACCCGAGCCGCGAAGATTTCGCCGCCCTGCTCGAGCAGTCCTTCATGGACAGCAACATGCAGGAAGGTTCCGTGATCAAGGGAACCATTGTCGGCATCGAGAACGATCTCGCCATCATCGACGTCGGTCTCAAGACCGAAGGCCGCGTGCCTCTCAAGGAATTCGGCGCGCCGGGCAAGCCGGCCGCGCTCAACGTCGGCGACACGGTCGAGGTTTATCTCGAGCGCATCGAGAACTCGATGGGCGAGGCGATGCTGAGCCGCGAGAAGGCGAAGCGCGAAGAAAGCTGGATCCGCCTCGAAGTGGCGTTCGACAAGCAGGAACGCGTGGACGGCCAGATCTTCGGCCGCGTGAAGGGCGGCTTCACGGTCGACCTCGACGGCGCCGTGGCATTCCTTCCGGGCAGCCAGGTCGACATCCGCCCCGTGCGCGACGTGACCCCGCTCATGAACATTCCGCAGCCCTTCCAGATCCTGAAGATGGACAAGCGCCGCGGCAACATCGT
>JACIYQ010000159.1 GCA_014359855.1 Parvibaculum sp. | reverse complement strand
GGGATAGTTCAACGTCGCCTTGGGCTTGAAGAAATAGCGCATGGCGAGGAAGAAGCTCGAAACGAATTCGGCGAGGAAGAGAGACCGCACCGACTGATCCAGCCAGGCCATAATCTCAGTCCTTTCCCTTGATTGCGTTCATTGCCCCTGCCCCTTTACACAAGACCGAAGCCGACGAGCACGCCCGCCGTCAGCACGACCCAGAAGAGCGAGAACGGCAGGAAGACCTTCCAGCCGAGACGCATCAACTGGTCGTAGCGGTAGCGCGGCACGAAGGCCTTGACCATCGAGAACATGAAGAAGACCGCGAAGACCTTCAGCAGGAACCAGACGACGCCCGGCACCATGTTGAAAGGCGCGATATCGACGGGCGGCAGCCAGCCGCCGAGGAAAAGAATGGTCGTCATCGCGCACATGAGCAGGATCGACACATACTCGCCCAGCATGAACATCATATAGGCCGTGGAGGAGTACTCGACCATGAAGCCGGCGACGAGTTCCGATTCTGCTTCGACAAGGTCGAAGGGCGGGCGGTTCGTTTCGGCGAGCGCCGAAATGAAGAAGATCACGAACATCGGCAGGTGCGGGATGAAGTACCAGACGGTCTCCTGCGCCTCGACGATCTTCGAAAGGTTGAGCGAGCCCGCCGTCATCAAGACGCAGACGATGACGAAACCGATGGAGACTTCGTAGGAAACCATCTGCGCGGCGGCACGAAGAGCGGAGAGGAAGGGGTATTTCGAGTTCGACGCCCAACCCGCCATGATGACGCCATAGACGCCGAGCGAGGAGATGGCGAAGATGTAAAGAATGCCGACATTGATGTCGGAGATGACCATCTTCGCATCGAGCGGGATCACGGCCCAGCCGGAGAGCGCGAGCGTGACGGTGACGAGCGGCGCGATGAGGAAGACGCCCTTGTTCGCGCCTGCCGGAATGACGATTTCCTTGAAGACGAATTTCAGCAGGTCAGCGAAAGACTGGAACAGGCCAAAAGCGCCGACGACGTTGGGCCCGCGGCGAAGCTGCACTGCCGCCCAGATCTTGCGGTCGGCCAGCAGCACGTAAGCGGTGACGAGCAGGATCGCGACGATGAGCGCGAGCGACTGGGCCGCGATGATCGCCAGCGGTATTCCGTATGCGACGAGAATGTCTGTCATTGCCCCTTTGCTCCCGTCACTCGGCCGCCTGGATGCGCGCGGCGGCGGCCCGGCCGGCCGAGCACTCGGCCATGACGGCGCTCGCACGCGCGATCGGATTGGTCATGTAGAAATCGCGAACCGGCGTTTCGAACGGCGCGGCATCAAGCTCGCCTCCAGACAGCGACGGCATATCCGCGACCGGTGCCGCGACATCCGCCATCGCGAAATGCGGCGCATCGGCCACCATCGCCGCGCGGATCGCCGAGAGATCGTCGTAAGGCAGAGGCTTGCCAAGCACGCCCGAAAGCGCCCGCAGGATCGCCCAGTCCTCACGGGCGGAGCCCGGCGGGAAGACGGCGCGGCGGCCGAGCTGCACGCGGCCCTCGGTGTTGACCCAGGTCGCGTTCTTTTCCGTGTAGGCGGCACCCGGCAGGATGACGTCGGCGCGATGCGCCCCGGCATCACCATGCGTGCCCTGATAGATCACGAAGGCCTTGCCCAGACGGTTCATGTCGATCTCGTCTGCGCCAAGGAGATGCACGACTTCGATTTCGCCATTCGAGGCGCCAGCGAGAATGCCCTCGACATCGCGTCCCCCCTCGCCCGGCACGAGGCCGAGATCGAGACCGCCGACACGGGCGGCGGCCGTGTGCAGCACGTTGAAGCCGTTCCACTCAGCGGAAACGGCGCCGACGGATTTCGCGAGCGCCAGCGCTTCGGCGAGAACGGCGGCGCCGTCCTTCCGCGTGAGTGCGCCCTGCCCGACAACGATCATCGGGCGCGACGCGTTTTTCAGGACGTCGCCGAAGGAACCCAAGTCCTTCAGCGACTGAGGGCCGGCGCCGATGTAGTCATATTCATAGGTGAGATCGGCGCGCGGACCGACGACGCCGACTTTCAGGCCGCCTGCACGCGCGCGCTTCAGGATGCGCGCATTGACGATGGGCGCTTCCTTGCGCGGATCGGTGCCGACGAGAAGGATCGCATCCGCCTCGTCGATGCCGGCGATGGTCGTGTTGAAGAGATAGGCGCCGCGATGCGAGGCATCGAGCTTCGCGCCGTCCTGACGGCAGTCGATGTTCGGCGAGCCGAGCGAGGTGTAGAGGTCCTTCAGCGCCTTCATGGATTCGGCGCAGGCGAGATCGCCCGCGATGGCGGCAATCCGCTTGCCGTCCACGCCCTTGAGGCGCTCAGCGATGGCGGCGAAAGCCTCGTCCCATGCGGCGGCGCGCAGACGGCCATTCTCACGAACATAAGGCGTGTCGAGGCGCTGCGTCTTCAGCCCGTCCCAGACGAAGCGTGTCTTGTCGGAAATCCACTCCTCGTTCACGTCGTCATTGAGGCGCGGCAGGATGCGCATGACTTCGGCACCGCGCGCATCGACGCGGATGTTCGAGCCGACGGCGTCCATGACGTCGATGGATTCGGTTTTCCTCAGCTCCCAGGGCCGCGCCGTATAGGCGAAGGGACGGAAGGTGAGCGCGCCGACCGGGCAGAGATCGACGACGTTCGCCGACAGCTCGGAGGTTAGCGCGTGCTCGAGATAGGTGGTGATCTCCATGTCCTCGCCGCGGCCGATGGCGCCGAGTTCGGGGACGCCCGCCACTTCCTGCGAGAAGCGGATGCAGCGCGTGCAATGGATGCAGCGCGTCATCACCGTCTTCACGAGGGG
>JACIYQ010000158.1 GCA_014359855.1 Parvibaculum sp. | reverse complement strand
TTGACCTTCACGGCAGGGTCTATGGTCTGCTGCGAAAGCCAGTCCGAGATTTCTCCCACCTTGTCGTCCACGTTGATCTTGTCGCCGGTCGCGGGATCGACTGAGGTGTTTGCCTTGATCATGATGCGGCGATAGCCGTTGATGCGCTCGATTGTGCTCACTTGCGGCTGCGCCTCGCGCCCGACAAAGTTGGAAATGGGAACGAGGCCCGAGGTCGTTTGCACGCGCAGTTGATCAAGCTGATCGAGAACGCGATAACTGTCGGGAAAGCGCGCGCGAATATCCACTTCGTCCTGCGCGTCGTCGGGCCGGTACTCGCCGATCATGATGCCGTTGGTAACAAGCTGGATGACGGCGCCGACGGAAGTAACGTCAGCCCCGAAACGCCCCGCCATCTCCCGGTCCACCGTCATGACCCATTCGACGCCCGGAAGCGGGCGCCCGTCCTCCACGTCGATGAGCCCGCCCACCTCGCTGTCGAGATGCGAACGGATCAACGCTGTCGTCGCGAGCAGTTTATGGTAATCGGCCGAGGTCAGCTCGATCTGGATGTCTTTGCCGGTCGGGGGTCCGTTTTCCTGCTTGCGCAGTTCGACCTTGATGCCCGGAATGGACTTCGTGTTCTGCCTTATCTCCTCAAGGAGGATTGCGCCCTTGCGCCGTTCCTCATACGGCTTCAGTTCGATCATCATCTGGGCAATCAGGTCCTTGGGAACGTCGTTGCGCCCCGTTGAGCCGCTGCCAAGACCGGGACCGGTGCGGGTGAAGACTGTCTCCACGCCGTCCGTGTCGAGCACGATCTGTTCCACGTCTTGCGCAAGTGTCAGCGTGTCCTGCGCGGACAGGTTGCCGCGGGCGCTCACGAGCACGATGGCGCGCTCTGGTTCCGTGTCCACGAAGAACTCGACGCCGTTGCTGAACATCGAAAAAAGAATAACGGTAGAAACCAGTATGACACCTGTTGCCGCGAGCACGAGACCCGGAAACCGGACCAGCCGGTCGAGCATTCGCACATAGGAACCGGTAAGGCCCGGCAGCGCTCTGATGTCGCCCGTCTCCGCGCCGGCAAGCTGCTTCAGAACATCGTCATTCTCGCTCTCGGCCTTGCCGAAGATCGTACCCATGGTCGGCACGAAAACGAGTGCCGTGAGAAGCGAGGCGGAAAGAACAACGATGAGTGTGATCGGCAGGTAGCTCATGAACTTGCCGCTGACGCCCGGCCAGAGCAGCATCGGCAGGAAAGCTGCCAGTGTCGTCGCGGTCGATGAGGCGACGGGCCAGAACATGCGCTTGGAGGCGAGTGTATAGGCTTCGCGCCGTTCGAGACCTTCGGACATCTTGCGGTCGGCGTACTCGACCACCACGATTGCACCGTCGACCAGCATGCCCACGGCGAGCAGCATGCCGAACATGACCATCATGTTGATGGTGTAGCCGGCCGATGCGAGGAAGAAGAAGCCGATCATGAAGGATGTCGGGATCGCGATGCCGACCAGCATGGCCGAACGAAGCCCGAGCGCAGCCACGACCACGATCATCACGAGCACAATAGCCGTTGCGATGGACGATTGCAGCGAGCCAAGCGACCGGTAGATCCAGTCTGAGGCATCGAGCGTGTAGTTCACATGAATGGCTTCGGGCCATTGCGCCGTGAACTCGTCCACGATCTGACGAACATGCTGGTTGTTATCGATAATGTTGGTGCCGATGCGTTTTGTGATCTCGATCGCGATTGCGGGATGGCCGTTGAAACGCGCATAGCTATCGGCATCCTTGAAGGTACGCCGGATATCGGCGATGTCTGACAGCGTGACGACGCCCTCGCCGGACACCTTGACCGGAAGGTTGAGAACGTCTTCGCGATCCTCGAAGAGACCGGGAACCTTCACGGAGAAACGGCCCTGGCCTGTGTCGATGTTGCCTGCGGCGACGAGACGGTTGTTCAGCGAGACGACATTGACGAGCTCACCCTGCGAGACATTGTAGGACTCGAGTTTCGCGGGATCGATCACGACCTCCAGCAATTCTTCCCGGTGGCCGACGAGTTCCGCCTGCAGCACGGTCGGAACGCCCTCAATCTCGTCTTTCAGGCGCCGCGCGGCATTGTAGAGTGTACGCTCGGGTACGTCGCCGGACAGCGTGACGATCAGAACGGGAAACAGCGCCGCATTGAACTCGCGGACGATGGGCTCTTCCGTATCGCTCGGAAGTTTGGCGCGGGCAAGATCAACCTTCTCGCGAACGTCCTGCAGCGCCGCATCCTTGTCGAAGTTCACATCGAACTCGAGCACGATACCGGCATGGCCCTGGGAGGCGATGGCTGTGATCTCCTCCAGCCCTTCGAGCGAGCGCAGTTCCGTTTCCATCGGCCGAATGAGCAGGCGCTCTGCGTCCTCGGGCGAGATGCCTTGATGGACGATCGAGACATGGAAAATCGGAATTGGAATGTCTGGGTCGGCTTCCTTCGGGATCGATATGAAGGAAATGACGCCGGCCGCGACCAGAAGCACCATCGATGTCAGAACGGTGCGCGAATGTCCGATGGCGGCTTCGATAAAAGCATTCACAGCGACGCTCCAACCTGGTTGCTGGCGACGGGCTCGACCTTCTGGCCTTCCTTGACGTAGTCCTGCCCGACCGTGATCACCGTGATCTTCTCGGGCAACCCGGTAACCCAGAGGCCTTCGGGCGTATCGTCAATGAGCGTGACCTGCTTGAATTCGACCCGCTCGTCTGCACCCACCGTGCGGATACCGATGACGCCATTATCGTCCAGCGAGAGAATGCCGCTCGGGATCCTGTGAGCGAGCATTTCCTGGCCCGGCACGACGATCTCGGCTGTTACGCCGGATCGCTTTGACAGATATTCGTTCGGCACCTCGAGTTCGACGCGGAAAGTGCGGGTCGCGGGGTCTGCCGTCTTTGCGACGAAGCTGATCTTGCCTTCGGCGGTTTCGCCGGTGACGAGCCGAGCCGAGCCGTGCTCGCCGATTTGCAGCGAAGCGACACGGTCCTCGGCGACTTGCCCCACGATCAGGAGCGGATTGAGTTCGACGACAAGCCCGCAGACATCGCCCACGCGCATATAATCGCCTACCTCGACAGGCCGGTCGTCGAAGACGCCGTCGAATGGCGCCCTGATCTTCGTTTGGCTGACCTCAACCTCCATCTGCTTGAGACGGGCCTGCGCGGCGTCGTAGGCGGCTTTCGAGCCCGCGGCGACGGTCGGTGCGCGATAGCCTTTCTCCGCAAGCTGGCGCGAAGCGTCGTATTCGAGGCGCCGCTGTCTGACGAGCGCCTGTGCCTCGGCGAGTTGTGCGTCGCGGGCATTGAGCGCAAGTTCGCAAAGAACATCGCCTTTGACGACACGCTCGCCTTTTTCGACCGGGAGCTTTGCCACCGTACCCTGCGTTTCCGCACGCACTTCGACCGCGCGCTTCGCCTCGGTGCGCCCGCGAATGATGAAGGAACCCCGGCGCGGTGTCGCTGTCGATTCCATCACACGAACGCGGACCACCGCATTACTGGCGGCATCCTGTTCGGCAGCGGTCAATTCGGGACCGCTGCTTCCGTTGCCGTTGAAGATGCCCGTCGCGAACCAGAGAGCGATCACGATTGCAATGCCGATCGCAATCATGTGCGAACGATGAGGCCGTCCGCCGGTTGCTCTGGTGGTTGTGTTTTTCAGCCGGTCAAACATGCACTTCTTCTTCGGTTGCGATTTCTTCGATCAGATGTCGGTTGTTTTCGAGGAAGTCGACGGAGGCCGAGTAGACCGCGTAACCATACTGGCGCGCGAAATCCATGCCTGGCGTGTCGTCTGTTCCGGGCTTGGCGAGTTCGGAAAGCTTCTCTTTCATCGTCGCAAGACGCTGGTCCACCATCAGGCGGACGCGGCTGCGCGGAAGCAGATGTGCAAAGAGAAGCGTAAAGAGAAATTCGGAACGATACTTGTCGTCCGCGATCGGCTGTTGCAGCGCGTCCCGCAACTTCAGGCGGCCCTTCGCGGTGAGTGAGTAGATTTTCTTGTCGGGCCGTTTCTCTTGCGCCTCCGCCTTGCAGGTAACGAGACCCTCTTCCGTCAGCCGCGTCAGCGCCGGATAGATCGAGCCATAGCTCGCATCGAGGAAGTGGCTGAAGGGGCCATCCTCGAACATCTTGTTGATTTCGTAGCCCGTGGCATCGCCGAAAACGAGCGCGCCCAGGCAGAGCGTCGTGACTTGCATAGAGAGGCTGTCCCTTGCCCCGGGGCTGCTATCGGTCCGAGGTATATAGAGGCGATATATCGGGGCTATATATTATGGTTGAGCCGGATTCCAGGATCACACAGGCCCGGTTTTCCTCCCGCGGCGCGTATTTTTTGCGCTGCGGCATAGAAGTCACACCGCGCGAGGGAGGAAGACAGGGCAACAATGCTCAAACACCCCATAATCAACATTCCCCGGCGTAAATAGGGAGGGGCGGTGGCGCCCATCAAGGGCGGCAGACCGCTTTTGCGTCTTTTCCCTGTAATTGCCGCGTCAGGAGGCGAGGGCGGCGAGCAGCGCGCGCCGGTAGAGCCGTTCCTTGATGCTTCGGGGAGTGGCCAGACCCATCCGTTCCAGCCCTCTCCTGGCCTCCGCCGTCTCTGGGCCCCCGCGCAGAACGAACTTCAGCAAGTCTCCCCTGGAAGCACCGCGAAGGCGGCCGAGTGCCGGCATCAGCGCGACTTCCTCCTCCGTGAAATCGCTGCCGAAAGGGAAAAGTGGCAGCAGGCCGGCCATCCGGGCACGGCTGAGGGCAGCCTCAATCCGCTGAGGTGTGTTGTGGCGCTGGCTCTCCGGAATTTGGTAGTTGGCGGCAATCTTGCCCGCTTTCTTTGCCTGGGCGAGCAACTGGTCCTGAAAGCGGGAATCCGCAATCGAGAGCATTTCGGCTACCACTTCGCCATCGGTCTTTCCGCGCAGGTCTGCGATGCCATATTCCGTCACCACCATGTCGCGCAGATGTCGCGGGATCGTCGTGTGGCCATAGGAGAAGACGATGTTCGACGTCGCCTTGCCGTCCTTGTTGCGCGTCGCCCGCATCGTGACAACCGAGCGCGCATCTTCCAGTGCGAAGGCCTGTGCCACGAAATTATACTGCCCGCCGACACCGCTGACCACGCGGCCGTCTTCAAGTCCGTCGGAAACGACGGCACCCGTCAGCGTCGCCATCATTGCCGTGTTGACGAAGCGCGCCTTCTTGCGGGCGGCACGCTTGCGTTCCTCGTCGCCATGAAGGTCGTTCACGAAGGCGACCGGCACCATGGCGATCTGTGCCCGCTGCTGCGGGGGCATGTCCCTCAGTCGCTGGTAGAGCGTGCGAGAGCCGAGAAAAAAGCCGCCGTGTACGAGGACACCGTCCACCTCGCGCTTCACCACACCCGCCTCGATCAGATCGATGAAACATTCGACGAGCATTTCGCTCGCGCCGTAAAGCCCTTCCTCGAAGCGGTCGCGTTCGTCGCCGCGCACATTGAGACGGTTCGCCATGTCGCAGAA
Organism: Parvibaculum sp.; assembly: GCA_014359855.1. Classification (GTDB taxonomy): domain Bacteria; phylum Pseudomonadota; class Alphaproteobacteria; order Parvibaculales; family Parvibaculaceae; genus Parvibaculum. Next base: position 2,850 of record JACIYQ010000158.1, on the reverse strand, counting down.
TGCGCCGTTGTCACGGTGGCGCAGAACCAGCGCCTGCCCCACCGCATCACCGATGGAACCGATACCGATCTGCAGCGTCCCGCCATCCGGAACAAGGCTCGCGACCTGTAGCCCGATCGCGTAGTCCGTGGGCGAGACGGGCTCGCGCGGCGGCGCGAAGAGAGGAAACTGCAGAGCTTCGCTGTCGAGCAGCAAGTCGAACTCGGAAGCTTCTGCCTCCGCAACGCCCGCCATGTAGGGAAGCTCGAAATTGGTCTCGCCTGCGAAAATGAAGTTGGCCCGGCCTTCCCGTCTCGCCTGGAGAAGGTCGAGGGAAATATCCGGATTGCAGCTCAGGCTGAAACGGTCGCGTGCCGGTGCCGGCGCGACAAGCTGGGCGACCACATTCACGTTCGTCTCCAGTACATAACGAAGTGCGTGTGTGTAGTTGGCCGAAATGTAGTTCTGCTGTTGCCGGGGAGAATTGAGCCAGCGCCCGGCCTGCATGAAGAACTCGTTGACCTGGATATTCTGGGGCAGCGTTCCAGCGTGCAGCGCGCTCGCGTAGGCAAGTTCGGGATACCCATCGAACAAGCGCTTCAGTACCGGAGCCATGAAGCGCCGTTCGATGTCGCCAGAGGGACGCGGTACCTCGAGCGTCAACGCTGTGAATATCCGCAGGGAGATCGATGGATCTTCTGTCGCCCGCTGCACAAGTGCGTTGGTCAGGCGGTTTGGCTTGCCGAGCCCCAGGGGCAACGCCAGGACGATCTTCTTTCCGGCGCGATCAATGATCGCATCGGCTATGGTTGCGGCATCGTCGAACGTCTTCGGAGAGTTGGGCAAGATCGCACTGTCACCGTATTTCTGGAGGGCCTTCGGCCGCATTGTTTGGGGGAGCGCCCACTCGGTCAAGCAGCCCGCTCATGTACGGGGTCACTCGCCCCCGGCCGGTCGCGCGCCTCGCCGTGAAATCGATACGCTGAGCAGGATGGCAGGTATGAGGCCGAGAAGAACGATCACGAGCGCCGCGGTGCTCGCCTCGCCGAGTTTCTCGTCAGATGCGAGGCGATAGGTCCGCGTTGCAAGCGTCTCGAAATTGAAGGGGCGCAGCAGCAGCGTTGCAGGCAGCTCTTTCATCACGTCGATGAAGACGATGAGCGCCGCGCTGGCAAGGGCGCCCCGCAGAAGGGGGATGTGGACGGCCGAAAGGACGCGGCGGGGTGTTGCGCCGAGGCTTCGAGCGGCAGCATCGAGCGTCGGGTGAATTTTCTCGAGTCCGCTATGCGTTGCGTTGTAGGCGGCGGTCAGGAAACGCGCGATATAGGCAAAGACGAGTCCGGCGATCGATCCCGTGAGAATGAGTCCGGGTGAAAATCCGAACCAGTCCACTGCGTCGGCAAAGGCGTGATCGATGCCAGTCGAAAGCGTGAGAATGCCGATGGCGATCATGGCGCCGGGAAGGGCGTAGCCGAGCGTCGCGAGCCTTATGGACACACGGTTGAAGCGCGTGGGATGCAACCTCTCGCCATAGGCGAGGAGAAGCGCAAGCATCGTCGCGATCGTCGCCGCTACGGCCGCGACAAAAAGGCTGTTCCATGCAAATCCAAAGAAGCTGCGGCCAAGCAGCGGATCGCCCTGAAGGATGGCATAGCGAAGCAGCACGCCCGCGGGAATAACGAATCCGAGAATGACGGGAAGGGCGCAGGCGAGACTTGCTGCCCAGCGCGCAACACCATGGAGCGCACGCGGTTCGGCAGCCCGGTCGCGGGCGAGCGGATTGGCGACGCGCCCACGACGTCCGATGATTTCGATGAAGACGAGTGCGATGGCGAAGACGAAGAGCCACGCCGCGATCTGGGCCGCCGAAAGGACGTCGCCAAGATTGAACCATGTCCGGAAAATGCCCGTGGTGAGTGTCGGCACGGCGAAATAGTCGACAACGCCGAAATCCGAAATCGTCTCCATCAACGCAAGCGCAAGGCCGCCCGCAATGGCGGGACGCGCGCAGGGCAGGGCCACCCGCAGGAACGCGCGCCAGGGCCGCGCGCCGAGCATGCGCGCGGCATCGAAGAGCGCGGCCGACTGCCGCTCGAAGGCGGTGCGCGCGAGGAGATAGACGTACGGGTAGAGGACGAGGCTCAGCATCATGGCCGCGCCGGGAAGCGAGCGCACCGGCGGGAAATGATATTCTCCGCCCTCCCAGCCGGTGATGCCTCTGAGCGCGCTCTGCACGGGACCTGCGAAGGAAAGAAGGTCGGTATAGACATAGGCGACGATATAGGCCGGGATCGCGAGCGGGAGCACCAGGGCCCAGTTGAAGAACCGCCTTCCGGGGAACTGCGCGGAGACCGTAAGCCAGGCCGTCCCGACGCCGATCAGGGCCGTCATCGTGGCCACGAGCGCCATGAGTTTGAGCGTGTTGAGGATGTAGTCCGGAAGAACCGTCGAGCGCAGATGCGCCCAATTCTCGCTGGCCGGAGCAGTCAGGCTCCAGAGCACGGTGAGCGACGGCGCAAGCACGATGATGGCGACGGCCAGCGCCGCCAGCGTCCATCCCGAGCCGAACTGCAGCCTTGCGCGCTCTCCGATGCGAAGGCTGTAGGGTCGGCGATCTTTTTCCGTGACTGACATGGTGCAGTTGTGACAAATACCGCGTCGGGCGGCAAAGTAATTTTGCCACGCATTTGCATGCGATGCGGCGATAAGTCCCGCCCCGAGAGGAGTTTCGATGTCCCTGGCGTTCCGGAACGTCGGCCACAGCTATGGCAGTCATCGGGTGCTGTCCGGCGTGTCGCTGGAGGCGCGGCCGGGAGAGATCCTTTGCCTGCTGGGCCCGTCCGGCAGCGGCAAGACGACTCTGTTGCGGCT
>JACIYQ010000157.1 GCA_014359855.1 Parvibaculum sp. | reverse complement strand
AAGGCCCGACTGTCGCTGAAATGTCATCGTAACGTCACAAAGACAAGCCCGGCTCCGGCCGGGCTTTTTCTTGAGCAAGACCTCGCCACCGAAAGCGGGGACAAGTTGCCCGCACCGATCCGGACAAAAAAATGGCGCCCCGGTTATCCCCGGGGCGCCATTCAAGTTTGAGGGACGCCGATCCTCAGAAGGCGATTCGGATCGCCGCCGAGAGGCTCTGCTCGTCGTAGTCGCTCTGGAACTCGCCGTCATAGGTGACACGCAGCGTGACCCCGTTCGCCCCTTCGAAGGTGAGGCCGCCAAGGATGCCGTAGGAGACATCGTCGCGCGGCGTCGTCTGCGTGGCGAAGGCACCGCCGCCGACCACGCTGCCCGTGGTCGCCTCGTCGGGATCGGCAAGTTCGCCGAGCAGTTTCACGCCGAGCTCGGGGATGATCCTGGAGCCGCTCTCGAGTTCCGCCGTGTAGCGGAGATTGACACCGCCAACCGCGCGCAGCGACTCGATGGTGCGGGAGTTGACGCTTGTCGGCAGCGGACCCGTTTCCGTATAGGCATCCACATCGACCAGATTGTAGCGGAGCCCCACATTGGGTGTGACGTCCCACTGGCCGGAGGTGAACATGTGGCCGACCTCCGTGCGCGCCGCAAACTGCGTGCCGTCATAGTCGGCGACATTCACGCCGCCAAGCGAACGGCGCGAGCTGTCGTAGTTGTTGAGGCCATATCCGAGCGAGCCGTTGATGTACCAGGCGCCGGGGCGGTAGCTCAGATAGGCAACCGCACCGTAGCCGTCGACCGTGGTGGTCGAGTTTGCGCCTGTCCCGTTCTCGTCGACATCGGCGGAGGTGTAGAAGACGCTGAGGCCGGCGCGGGTATTCGCCGCAACCTCACCGTCGATGCCGCCCGTGACACCCCACATGTCGGTGTCGAAGCCGTTGACGCCGGAGGGCGTGTATTCGGCCTTGAGGCCGCCGACCCGTCCCCAGAGCGCCCACTTGCCGTCGCCACCGAGCATCTCGTCACCGGCGGCAAGACCCGTATCGCCGCCGCCCTGCGCGATGGAGAATCCACCGCCCGAGATCCGATCCATGATCATGTCGAAGATGAGATCGGTGGAAGCGATGGTGCTCGTGCCTTCGGCTTCGCTTTCGGAGGGAAGCGTGTCCTCGACGACCTGGAGCAACGCCGCGCGCTGCTCCTCTTCCGTCTCGAACCGGGCGAGCCAGAGCGTGAGCGGGCTGTCGATGGGCTGGGTCGCGATGTACTCGTCGATCGCCTTCGCGAGGTCCACGAGGTTCACGCGGCCATTGTCGCCGAGCTCGGTATCTTCCGCCGTCTCCGCGAGTTGGACGCGCAGGAAGAGATCGTTCGCCGAACCGGTCTCCACGACCTCGTCGTCCATCACCTTCAGGAAGTCGAAGAGGATGGTGTTGTCCTGGACCATGGCGCCATAATCGGTGACGCCGTCCTCGCTCGAGGCGGAAGCGATCAGGATATCGCTGCCGACGACACCCGTGAGACCGCCCACGACATCGACATCGATGGTCGAGCCCTCGGAGAAGGTAACGGTGTTGCCGTAGACGACGGCCGCGCCGCCCGACGAGAGGTCGGTGCCGAAGGTGCTGCCTTCATTGAAGAAGACATCGCCCGAGACATCGAAGAAGCCGCCGAGGGTGAGGTCGAGCGTGCCGGAGATCGAAACCTCGCCTGCCTCCACATGGACGCCTTCATCCGTCACGCCAAGCGTTGCCCCTTCGGCAACGCTGACCGTGCCTTCGCCATAGCTCGTATGGATACCGAAGCCATCGAGCACCAGCGTGCCACTGTCGATATCGACCGTATCGAAGTGGGAGATGGCCCATCCGTCGATGCCATCGTCGAGCGTGATCGTGTCGTCATGCTCGAAAGTGAGATAGGCGCTGTTATAGGCGGGAAGGCCCATCGGCACGATACCGCTCTCGGTCGCATGGATACCGAGACCGAGCTGGACGCCGGAACCGGAGACCGTCACCTCGTCGATACCGTCGCCGGTATAGATCGCACCCGTTACCGTGCCGCCATCGATGAGGATCGTGTCGTCGCTGTAACCGAGCGAGGTATCGATATCGCCGCCGATGGAGCCCGTATGGGTGATCTCGACCGTCGCATCGAACTCGGCATAGCCATATGCCGCAACCAGCACATCGCCCACGATCTCGCCATCATTGACGATCGAGACATATTTCGTGTCATAGGCGTAGATCGCCGCTCCGTCGGCCGACGAGATGACACCGTCCTCCGTGTTGGTGATCGAGCCGTAATTGTAGATCGAGACGTCGTCCACATTGTCGATTTCGATGCCGGATTCGACGACCGAGATCGTGCCGTAATTCACGACGTCCGCCGCATCATCGGCAACGCGGTCGCGGGCTGCGCGACGCAACTCGCATTCGACTTCGACCACTTCGAGCTTTTCTTTCAGGAGATGTGGCTGAACAAGAACGGCCCCGGCGACTTCAACAAGGCGCATGTGCATCCGAACTCGCTGCTGTCCGGCGCCTATTACGCGAAGGTGCCCGAGGGGAGCGGCAATATCGAGTTCTACGACCCCGTGCGCGAGCGCGTGATGTGCACCTTCCCCGTGAAGGAGCGCACCCGCATCAACAGCCAGGCGATGGAATACAAGGGCAAGGAGGGTCTGCTGCTGATCTTCCCCGGCTGGCTGCAGCATTCCGTTCAGCCGAACCGGAGCGAGGACTTCCGAGTCTCGATCAGTTTCAACATGGGGTTCCGGCGGAAGGGCGGATGACGGCCCTTGCATCCCCTCCCCGCAAAAGCCCCCGTTTTCCGGGGGCTTTTTTGTTTTCCATCAAGGCTGACGCTGCCCGCGCGCAATAGCGTGGCAAGGGCTTGCTTTTTTGGCAGCGCATGTTACTTTGGAATTATTATAATTATAAAGTAAGTCAATCCAAGGCAGCAAAGGGAGCCCAACCAGATGAGCACGGCCCAGAAACCCTCAACCGGCGGCAAATGCCCCGTGATGCATGGCGGCGCCACCACCATGTCGGCAGGGACCACGAACATGGAATGGTGGCCGAACGCCCTCAATCTCGACATTCTCCACCAGCACGACACCAAGACCGATCCGCTGGGACAGGACTTCGACTATCGCGAGGAGCTGAAGAAGCTCGACGTGGAGGCGCTGAAGAAGGACCTCCACGCGCTGATGACGGACAGCCAGGCCTGGTGGCCGGCCGACTGGGGGCACTACGGCGGCTTGATGATCCGCATGGCCTGGCACGCGGCAGGCTCCTACCGCCTCGCCGACGGCCGCGGCGGCGGCGGCACCGGCAACCAGCGCTTCGCGCCGCTGAACTCCTGGCCGGACAATGTGAACCTCGACAAGGCGCGGCGCCTGCTCTGGCCGGTGAAGAAGAAATACGGCAACAAGGTGAGCTGGGCCGACCTCATCATCCTGGCGGGCAACATCGCCTATGAATCCATGGGCCTCAAAACCTTCGGCTTCGGCTTCGGCCGCGAGGACATCTGGCACCCGGAAAAGGACGTCTACTGGGGCTCGGAAAAGGAATGGCTCGGCCGCGAACGCTATTCGAGCGACGAGGATGCGAAGTCGCTCGCCAACCCTCTGGCCGCCGTGCAGATGGGCCTCATCTATGTGAACCCGGAAGGCGTGGGCGGAAAACCCGATCCGCAAAGGACGGCATATGAAGTGCGCGAGACCTTCGCGCGCATGGCGATGAACGACGAGGAAACCGCCGCGCTGACGGCGGGCGGCCACACCGTCGGCAAGACGCATGGCAATGGCGATGCCGCGCTCCTCGGCGCCGACCCGGAAAACGCGGGCCCCGAAACGCAGGGCCTCGGCTGGCTTAACCCGACGCAGGAAGGCCTCGCGGCCCGCGCCGTGACCTCCGGCCTCGAAGGCGCATGGACGACCCACCCGACGACATTCGATATGGGCTATTTCGACATGCTGTTCGGCCATGAATGGGAACTGCGGAAATCGCCTGCCGGCGCCTGGCAGTGGGAACCGGCCGGCATCGAGGAAGAGGACAAGCCCGTCGACGCGAGCAACCCGTCCGTGCGTCACAACCCGATGATGACCGACGCCGACATGGCGATGAAGGTGGACCCGATCTACAACGCGATCTGCCGCAAGTTCATGGCCGATCCCGAATATTTCAGGGACAGTTTCGCCCGCGCCTGGTTCAAGCTCACCCATCGCGACATGGGCCCGAAGGCGCGCTACGCCGGCCCCGACGTGCCGAAGGAAGAGCTGATCTGGCAGGACCCCGTTCCGGCCGGGCGCACGGACTATGACGTGAACGCGGTGAAGGCGAAGATCGCGGCGAGCGGTCTCTCGACGGCCGAACTCGTCGCGACCGCATGGGACAGCGCCCGCACGTTCCGCGGCTCCGACATGCGCGGCGGCGCGAACGGCGCGCGCATCCGGCTTGCCCCCCAGAAGGACTGGGCGGGCAACGAGCCCGAACGCCTCGGGAAGGTGCTCTCCGTGCTCGAACCGATCGCGAAGGCGGCCGGCGCAAGCGTGGCGGACACCATCGTGCTCGCGGGCAATGTGGGCGTCGAGAAGGCGGCGAAAGCGGCCGGCTTTGCGATCGAGGTGCCCTTCGCGCCCGGCCGTGGCGACGCGACCGGCGAGATGACGGATGCCGCTTCCTTCGACGTGCTGGAACCGATCCATGACGGTTACCGCAACTGGCTGAAGGAAGATTACGCCGCGAGCGCCGAAGAGCTGATGCTCGACCGCACGCAGCTCATGGGGCTCACCGCGCCGGAAATGACGGTGCTGGTGGGCGGCCTCCGCGTCATCGGCGCCAATCATGGGCAAACGAAGCACGGCGTCTTCACGGACCGCGAAGGCACGCTGACGAACGACTTCTTCGTCAACCTGACCGATATGGGGAACGCGTGGACGCCGAAGGAGAAGAACCTCTACGAACTGCGCGACCGCAAGACCGGCGCCGTGAAGTGGACGGCAACGCGCATCGACCTCGTCTTCGGCTCGAACTCGATCCTGCGGGCTTACGCGGAAGTCTATGCGCAGGACGACGCGAAGGAGAAGTTCGTGAAGGACTTCGTGGCCGCCTGGGTCAAGGTCATGAATGCGGACCGGTTTGACCTTGTAGACTGACGGGCTCTGGCCGACCTGCCTTCAGAGCCTCACGACATGCGCCGTCCCCGGATCATCCGGGGGCGGCGTTTTTTACTCTGGAAAACACAAATAGGGATCGGTGAAAACTGGCTTTGGCCTGCTTTCGTCCCTGGCCTGACCGCCTGATGGGGCGAACAGCGGAGCCGTTCGCCCCAAAACGCCTTCTGCGTTTAGTCGAACATGGATTCTCACCGCACCCGATCCTCCGCCACTAATTGACGATTTTCGGAAGAGTCAGGCGATGACGATGCAGTTTTCATTTCTATCTTTCATCACAATTTGAACGCGAACTCTCTCAGGGCGTTTTCACTGGCAGCGCGCAGCGCCCTATCGTCGCCTGTATACAAATATGCCGCCCCTCGATAGACCATATCGAAATAGTCGGCAGTTCTAAGGAACGGCACTTCAAACCCATCAGGTAGGGCTTCATCTGTTCCTGTTGCGATGAGATAGATGCCTTTGCCCGCGAGTGACCTGCCAATTTTTTTATGAATAGTGATCAGGTCGGCCAGGCGATCAAAAAATATTTTGAGAGCGCCGCTCATGCTGTACCAGTAAACAGGAGTGGCAAAAATAACGGTGTCGGTGCTTTGGACGCACTCGATAATTTTCAGAAAATCATCGCCATCATTGGCATACTCGTAATCATAGGCGCTGATAGAGTGAAGATTGAGATCAATAATATCAACGACATCTTTTGAAAACATCAAGCTTATAGCGCGAAGGGTTTCGCCGTCGCTCCGTGCACTCCCCAATATGACAATAGGTTTTGACATAGCTCATTTATGATCCGTCCAAAGCGAAATGAATTTCGGCAAGATTCAGATTTCCGACAGTAGAAATTCTGATTGAAAGTCAGCTTACCAAGTGGTCGAATTTTTCTCAAAATCCCAAATCAGGTAGCGGAGAGGGTGGAATTGGTGGAAACCGGCTTTGGCCTGTTTTCGTCTTTGGCTTGACAGCCCGCGAATTGACCGTCTCCAACACGACATTCTGGCAAAATGCCGCTCACACCCGCTTGCCGATTAGCGACGTGTTGATGCCACCGAAGCAGGATAAACTCCGCCGACGGATACATGGCACAAAGAACGAAATGCCTCCTCCCGGCGCGACATATCTGCCCGGTTTCATCGGAACGGATGAGGAAGAGGCGCTCGTTCGGGCGCTCGATGCGGGCGAGTGGAGCTGCGAACTGAAACGTCGCGTCCAGCATTTCGGCTACCGCTACGACTACCGGGCACGAATGGTGCTGCCGGATGCCTATATCGGCGACCTGCCGGATTGGGCCGGACCACTCTGCCGCAGGCTCCAGAGCGCAGGGCACTTCCGCACGATGCCCGACCAGATAATTGCCAATGAATATCTGCCGGGGCAAGGGATCAGCGCGCATGTCGATTGCGTGCCGTGCTTCTCGGACAGGATTGCATCGCTGAGCCTGCTCTCACCCTGCGAGATGGTTTTCCGGAACGGAAAGCAGGGAAGCAAACTCTCGGCGATTCTGGAACCGCGCTCGCTGCTGATCCTGAGCGGCCCCGCGCGTTACGAATGGACGCACGAAATTCCGGCACGGAAATCGGATGTCGTGGACGGCGAAAGACAGCCTCGCGGACGCCGAATCTCGCTGACCTTCAGGACCGTCGTGGCCGCTTGACCTGCGTTTCCAGAGACCGGGTGGGATTGGCGAAAACAGGCTTTGGCCTGTTTTCGTCCTTGGCCTGACGGCTTAGCGGTCGAGCGGCGGGGCCACTCGACCCAGAACGCCTTTGGCGTTTTGTCGAACATGGGTTCTTTCCGCCCGATCTTCCGCCATTAAAAAAGGCCCCCGGAATGGGGGCCGAGAAGCTTGCGTTACCAAAGCCGCCGGTTGGCAAATGCCTAGCCTGAACCCGATTTCAGATAGTGCTCGAACTCCCGTGCACGCCGCTCATCGGCGAAGGCGTGATAGCCGATCAAATCCCAAGGCTTGTATTTGGACGTATGCACCGAGCCGCCCGCATTGTGAACTGCGACGCGCTTCCGCAAATCCCTGGTAAAGCCGATGTAATGCTGGCCGGGAAAGGTTTTGCTTCGCAAAAGGTAGACATAGAACATGCCAGGGCCTTTCTGCGGCCCTCCTTCGCCAAGGCTTCGGAGGGCAGCTTCGCTCTAATCTCGCTCGACCGGCTTACTGGCGTAAGCCAGCCGAAGCTCGAAGAGCGAAGGCTGGCGGAGAGGGTGGGATTGGCGAAAACAGGCTCTGGCCTGTTTTCGTCCTTGGCCTGACGGCCGGCGGATCGAGCGGCGGGGCCGCTCGCCCCAAAACGCCTCCGGCGTTTTGTCGAACATGGGTTCTTTCCGCCCGCTCTTCCGCCATTAAAAAAGGCCCCCGTGAAGGGGGCCGTTTTTAATGGCGGAGGGAGAGAGACAGGGGTCCAACGTTCTCTGAGCGCGAGACGATCCAGGATGCCTCCGCCTTCGGTCGAAGCCGATAGGCGTTCCATCCCTTAACAGCCAGCGCGGTATCCGCCACCATCCCGGAAGGTGTCGCCCTCAAACAGGATGACACTGGCGCCGCCAACGAAATTGAGCTCGTACCGGTAGCTCAACAGCATCTAACCGAGCGCGGTCGCGCTCGCGCCAAGAGCCCTGAAAATGGGTGGAGAACCCGACGACAAAGTAGAGGCCCATGCTCAATGCCAGTCGTCGACGGTGGGCAGACTCGATATCGATCGCGCCCGCCGTGTGTCCGGCGACATAGCCCGGCATCAAAGGCAGGACTCAGGGCGAGACGAACGACACCGCGCCGGCCAGAAATGGGGCCGTCAGGCCGATGCCGGAGGGTCGAGGGTCTCGCTCCTTTGAGAGGTTGCCGGGAATGCCATGGCAAAATGAAAGCTGGCGAGCGGAACGACGATCCATTGCAGGACCGGGCTGACGCCGGCGCCGAGAACGGGGATCACCGGCATCAGGTCGCGATAGGCCCATGCCTGGCGCACCTCGATATTTAGCCATTCGCTGAAAATCGTGTAGGCAAGCCCGAAGGCCACAGTCCCCGCGACGACCGGAAGCCGGCGTTCGGTTGGCCATGCCCCATTCCCGAGAAGGAACAGGGAAAGCATGAGCGCGCTCAGGGCGATGAGAATATCGCCACCGGTGCAGTGAGCTGCAGCGAAAACGATTTCCCCCGCCGAGCCGGTTTCCCACAGCGTATAGAGCGGCATGTGGGCGAACTCCCAGACCAGGTTCGCGGCGGCGACAAAGGCCATGTAGCGGCGCAGCGCCGAAAGCCAACCGATAGATCTTTCACCGCGCACTCGGTCCATGTCCGAATGGACGCCGGTCATCGGAACAGCCCCTTCACGCTGTCCCACCAGCCAGCCTCTGTCGGCTTGGATGGGCGAGAGGGGGCGTTGGTCAGCCCGTTGATGTAAAGCACCAGGTTCAAGGGCTCGAAGCGCAGGCCGTGGAACCTGGCGGCGAACCGGCTGCCACGGTCGATCACATGCGTGACGACGCCATGCAACTGCTGCCCGTCATCCTGCGGCTGGAACCTGACGTTATAGGTCTCCGAGAGCTTTCGCGTCGCGTCCTCGGGATCGCCCGGGCGGCGGGTCAGGAACATCCAGTTGCGCGGGTCGAGGCCGTGCGCCCCGCCATAGCTCTTCAGGACATCCGCGGTATCGACCTCGGGATCGGTCGTCACCGTGATGAACTGGACCATGTCCTTCATCGGCGTGGCGTTGATCTTCGACTGAACGTCGGCGATCAGGGCGGAGTGCAGGGGACAGACATCCGCGCAGCCGGCAAGGACGAAGTTCAGCACGACGATCCTGTCGGCGAAGTCCGACAGCCTGACGATAGTGCCATCGGCATCGGCCAGTTTGAAGGGCGGGGCCGGGCTGTCGATGGGCTGAAAAAACTGCTCTTTGCTGCCCATGACCCGGTCGAGGTCGGCGCCCGGATGGTGCGCCATTGCCGGCATGGCGAAGGCAAATGCACCGATCAGAACAGCGGTTAATCGTGCGAGACTCATATCTTCTCCTCGAACATCCCTGCGGTCGATGACGCCGGTCGGCGACATCACTTCTGTCGGTTCCGCGGCAGTGGGCTTGCATCCGTCTCGCCATGGGTCGCGCAAGACTTTGCCCCGCCGCCGCGCATGCACAGGCCGAGGGCGCACATCGCGGCGCAGGGCGCGAGGCTGATCAGGACCGGCGCCGCGCCGACGGCCGTCAGCCAGTTCCAGTTCAGGGCAAGTCCTGCGGCGAGCGCCCCGAGGCCGACAAGCAGGACAATCCGACGTTTCGACAGCCAGGGCACCCTGAGGAACAATGGGACGCGCGGAGTTGGAGTTGTGGCGGGCCGTTCCGTGGTCATCGTCTAGATTCCTTTCCTGTGTGGTCGGAGATGACGCTCTCGAAGAAGGCGACCATCTCCTGCGTGTCCCATTCGGCCGGTCCGATCAGCCGGCCGAGTTCCCGCCCGTCCGGGGCGATGAGCAATGTCTCCGGGAGGCCGTAGATCCCGATGTCGCGCGATGCTTTCATCGTCTCGTCGATGACGATGCCCAGATGTTGGATGCCGATCTTATCGAAGAACCGGCGGACGACATCCACACCGGCGCGATCTATCGACAGGGCCACGACCTCGAAGCGCTCGCCGCCGAGACTTGCCTGAAGGCGGTCCAGTGTCGGCATCTCGTGGCGACAAGGGGCGCACCAGGTGGCCCAGATGTTGAGAAGGACGACCTTGCCGCGCCAGCGGTCGAGCGTAAGCGCGTTGCCGTTCTCATCGGCGAACGAGATTGCGGCGAGCGGCTGCGGCGTGTCGTGCAGCGGGACGGCATTCGGCCCGTCCGCCATCGTCGCGGTCGAGACGAGCAGTGCCAGCAGGAACCCGAGCGCAGGCAGGGGTTTTACTGGCTCGCCTCCCTTTCGCGGCGGCTCATCTCGGCCTGGTATTGCTGCTCCCGCTCCGGCCAAGAGCTCTTGATGAAGTCCAGAACCGCGTGGATATCCTCGTCGGACAACACGCCAGCGAATCCAGGCATGTCGCTCTGATAGCCGCCGCCGACGACCGCGGCGGGTCCTTCCTTGGTGATGCGGAACAGGACACCGTCAGAGTGGTGCCACGTGTGTCCCGAAGCGTCGTGCGGCGGCGCGGGCAGGCGACCCGACGGCAGGCGGCTCTTCCAGTCCGGCTGGCCTTCGAGCTTCGCGCCGTGACATGAAGCGCAGTTCGCCGCGTAGATCGCGCGTCCGCGGTCGAGCCGTTCAGCGGATGCCTCCGTCGGGCCACTTTGATCAAACCTGACCCAGAGCAGCCCGGCCACGGCGCTTCCGCCGAGCAACATCGTGGCGCCAATAATGGCGCGGTTCATCAGCGTTTGCCCCCGAAGAGGTATTTGACCAGCGCCGCAATCCCGAGGACGAGCAGGACGATCACGAGCAGCCAGACAAGGCCCATGCCCCACATCATCATGCCGCCCATGCCGTCCATCATCCCCATGCCCATACCGGTCGGAGCGTTGTTCATCGGAAAATCTCCCTATTCGACCGCGTATACGGACGGCTTGCCGTCACCCACGGCGTAGATCGTAAAAGGTTCGGTCTTGGCGCCGCTCATGCCGGGTGATCCCATCGGCATGCCGGGCAAGGTCACGCCCTTGATGTCCGGATGCTCCGAGAGCAGGCGATTGACGGTCGCGACAGGCACATGGCCGCTCACCACATAATCGTCGATGAAGGCGAGGTGGCAGCCCTGGAAATCGTCCGGGATGCCGGCCTCGCGGCTCATGGCGACCAGTTCATGGGTCGGCTTGACGGTCACGGTGAAACCGTTGTCGCGCAGATAGTCGGCATAGGCTTCGCAGCAGCCGCATTGCGGGTTCTTGTAGAGGGTCGCTTCCTGGGCGACCGCGAGCGATGCGTTCGTGAGATAGACGCCTGCACCGAGAATTGCGACGGCGAGGGCGGCGACGATGATCTTGTGCATGGTGGTTCTCCTTGAATCTCTGGATCAGGCGACGCGGATGACACCCATCATCCCGCCGGCCTGGTGTTCGAGTATGTGGCAGTGGAACATCCAGTCGCCGGGATTGTCGGCGACGAAGGCGATCTCGACCTTCTCCCGAGGCGCCATCAGCACCGTGTCCTGCCATTCGCGGTGCGGCGTCGGCTCGCCGTTGCGCGAGATCACACGGAAGGAATGGCCGTGCAGGTGGATCGGATGGTGCCACGCCGTCGCATTGGTCATGGCGATCACATGCGAACCATCGCGTTCGAGCGTCAGCATCGGGTCTAGCACATGGCCTTCGGCGGCCTTGCCATTGACGAACCAGATGCCATTGCCGTGCATCATGCCCATCATGCCGCGCATCATCCCGCCGCCCATTCCCCTTGATGTTCCTTCGCCCATGCTGCCGCCCATCTCGGCCATCACCATTCCGCCCATCATGCCGCCGTTGAAGATCACCTCGTGGCGGAGCGCCGCAGCGACATTTGGTTCGCGCAAGGGATTGGCGGGCAGGACGATCGGCCAGTCAGGCATGGTGTCCCTAAACGCTGTCTCACCGTAGGCGAGGTCGACCAGCCGGTATTCGAGGTCCCGATAGAAGCGGTCAATGACCGAGACCCGACTGCCGGGCTCGCCCATCATGTCGAGAATGATGTCGGCCCGCATCGCCGGTCCCAGTACGACGAGGCCGCCCATTGGCGCGTGCGGCGTTACCGGCTGGCCGTCGAGCGCGATGACCGTCGGTGTATGGCCTTGGAAGTCGAGGCTGAAGATGCGCGCGTTCGCGGCATTGATGAGCCGCAGCCGGATGCGCTCGCCGCTGCGCACCGGACGCGCGTCCGGCACGCGACCGTTGATGGTGACGGTGTTGCCGATCCGGCCATTGTGGCTCATGTCATGGCCGTTACCGAAATCGTTGGAGATCTCGGCAGACTTCGTGAGCCGCCAGTCGTCGAGCACCCAGACGAGTTCCCGATCGACTTTTGGCGGTTCGGGCTCTTCGACGATCAGCGGCCCGTACAGGCCGCGGCCGACCTGCTCGAAGCTGCGCTGATGCGGGTGATACCAGAAGGTGCCGGCATCGACCGCGTCGAACTCGTAGACGAAGGTTCCGCCCGGCGCGATCGGCGGCTGGTTGAGATGCGGCACGCCATCCATGGCGTTGGGGACCCGGAGCCCGTGCCAGTGGACTGTGGTCTCTTCGGCAAGCCCGTTCTCGACGGTAATCCGAAGACGCTCGCCCTGACGAACGCGGATTTCAGGTCCGGGGACGGTCTCGTTATAGCACCAGGCGGGCGTCTCGCCGTGCGGCTCCGGAACGAGCCGCGCCCGTCCCGGCGCGGCCCGCAAGGAGAACTCCCGGACGCCGGCCGCACGTGCGGGCAACATAAGGCCAGGCATGCTCAGGCTTGCAGCGCCGGCGGCGCACGCCTTCAGTAAAGTTCGGCGCGATAGCGCCAAAGTGATCGGTGACATGGTTCGCTCTCATCTGATTTCCGCTGTGCTTCGGATGCGCAGACTCGGGTCTGCACACGCATTGAGCGGCGGCTGCCCGCGCGGTCGCCCGGGAAGCGCAGCAGGGCGCAGCGGTCGGAGCGTACCCCGACCGGCGTCCGATCAGATGAGCGTTCGGGGAGGGTAGGGTTCGGGCGGACCTGTCCGTCCGGCAAGATCGTAGAAGGCGCGGACCGACGGAGATATGCCGGTCACCAGCGGAACACTGCCCTCGGGGCTGAGACTGGCCAGGAGTGGAGTGACGCACACCATGCTACAGCTAAGCCCGCCGTCGTCGCCGTCACCGTCGGAGCCGCAGCCCTGACAGTCGGCCATATCCATGGCGCCGCCATCGGCGAGCGCCATCTTGATCGACATGGTGGTTGTGCTCATCGCGTGCGCGCCCGAGCCGACCGCGAATGCGGCGAGCAAGGCGAACACGAATATCCGTACAAGCTTGACCATCATGTATTCATAGGCTGTCGTCGGAAACTTGTCGAGTTCCAAGGTGTCGCGGCTACTTGAGGATCTTACCGACGCAGCAGGAGAGCTTGGCCACGCCCCTGTCGAAAGTCTGGGCGGCAAGCTTCAGCCCTTCGACCGTGGTCAGGTACGGGAAGATCGTCCCGGCAAGCGCCTTGGCGGTCATGCCGAACTTAAGCGCCAGCGCCAGCGTCTGAATGCTGTCGGTGCCCTCGGGCGCGAGGTCTGACCGTCCGGCAGACGGTCGGTGTTGGCGCCCGCCACCAGCTTGATCAGTCCGCGCGTGTCGCGGGCTGCCCGTGCGCGTGGCACATGGTCGAGCGGCACGATGGATGTCTTGACCTCATGGCCGGCGGCTCTCGCCGCGGCCTCGCTCAGGCCGACGCCCGCCACCTGCAGGTCGGCGAACACCACCCAGGGCATGGTGCTATCGTCCTAGGCGAGACTATTCCCGTAGAGCGCATTGAGCGCCGCGAGCTTGGCCCCGCAGGCGGCCATGTAGACGAACTGGTTGCGTCGCAGCGGCACGGCATCCATTTGATGAGCTTACCATCCCTCAGTTTCTCCACGCCCCCCAGAGGCGAGGTAACGGGGCAAAGGACTGGAAGATGGCCTGAAGCCGTCGTATGCCGCGTTTGAACAGGGAGATCAGGCTGCGCCCCGCCTTGCGCGGACGGTCCCGCGGGTCTTTTTTTCGGCGGGGGTGGGATTGTGCTCGGCATCCCACATGCCGGTGGAGACGGCCCAGTAGAGGGCCAGCGCCATGACCAGGATCAGCCGTGCAAGGCGGTCCGGGTACTGGATCTGGCTGTCCTCCAGCCCGAAGCCCCGTGTCTTGAAGTCGGAGAACATGGCCTCGATGCCCCAGCGCAGCCCATAATCGAAGGCACGGTGTATTGTCGGGGCTTCGGAGAGGGCGATGATCCAGGGTTCGGGGTGGCCCTCCTCGTGAACCATGGCGACATGGGTCCGCACGCGCTTGTGGGTGAGTTCGATGTCGCTGAGCATGCGCTCGCCACGGGCGAAGCACTCGCCAAGCGTCGTCTCGCCGTCCTGCTCGAACACCAGCAGCTCCTGCTTGAGCCTCAGCCGCCAGTGCCACCCCTGCTTCCGGCACCAGGCGATGAGATCGGGGCTGCCATAGAAACGGTCGCCCATCAGCACCACCCTCACTCCCTCGGGCAGCATGGCCCGCACCGCTTCCAGCGCCTTGCGCTGTTCGGCAATGCCGATGGCGCCCTGCGTCTCCTTCACTCGCCAGGCCAAGGGCAGCGCCCGGTTGCCGAGGCGCACCGAGACCATCACCATCTGGTGCAGATCGGTCGCCTTGCTCTGGTCGATCATCAGCACAACGGTCTGTCCGGCGTCCGCCAGATGCTTCAGCACCTCGCGACCATAAGGCGCCATCACCGCGTCCACATCCACCAGATCATTGGACAGAAAACGCTCGATCCACTGATAGCGCTTGATGACCAGCTTGCACGGCCGTGGCAGTGAGGCCGCAAGGTCCATGCAATTGGCGCTGCGCACCTCCAGCATCGTCGCCACCAGAAGACCCAGCTTGCCGCGCTGCGTCCTGCGCTGGCCCGGCAGCTTCGCCTCAAGGTCCGCTATGATCCCACGAGCAACGTGTTCGATCCCGCCCATCACGGTTCCTCCGCCTGAAAAAAGGCGGACTCCTTGAATCACACCCGGATTCTTCAGGGCAAGAAAAAACTGAGGGATGCTAAGATTTGATGAGGTAGAACCCTTGATCTGCCAGAAGAATCATGCTAGCCAAGCTCCATGGGAAGTACCTTCTTCACGCTGAGTGATGGTATGAGGTGCCTATTAGGCGCACTCGTCGCTGTGGCATTTCTCATGGCGAGCGTCGGCATTGGCCACTCCATGCCCGCATCAGGTCCCCATGACCATCCGGTCGAGACCACATCGCCCCATGCGGACGACTGTCATGCGCGCGTCTCGCAAGTGGAGGATTGCGGCGAAACCGCAGCACAGCAGGACCAAGGGCAGCCCGCGACGCACGGGACCCTTGGAAACTGCTGCGTCGTCGCTTGCTCTCCGACTGTTATCGTCGCCGCCATTGCGGAAGTCGCCGTCATCACCTTTTCCGGGATACGGCTGGGTGTTCATGTAGACCGGTTCGCCGGCTCGAATGCCCCGGACGGCCTTTTCCGTCCTCCCCGCGCTCGCGTCTGATCTCCGCGCGGCTGCCCTGCTCGGGCGGGATTCGGACATCGAGAACTTCGCGTTCCTGCTGACTTAAGATCTGCGCTCGTTCGGGCGCGGCAGGTCCGGAAGTGCACTATCGCACGTCCCGTCTCCCTTCCAATTCGCTTGTCACGCCCGCCGGAGGTTTTGCTCCCGGCCGCTGGAGGTCTGTGTCCTCAAACAGCCTCGACACTCTCATCAATGTGACAAACAGGATTCGCAAAATGTCGAAGACGCTCCCGAACCTTCTCCGCATCTCTTTGCTCGCCGGCCTCACGACGATCGCCGCCACGAGCGCCGCTTTCGCATCTCCCGGTCATAGCCTGGCATTCGGCGAGGCCGCCAAGGCCGAGCAGGCGACGCGCACCGTGACGATCACTATGCGCGACAATCTGTACGAACCCGAAAGTCTGACCGTGAAGCCGGGCGAGATCGTCCGCTTCGTGCTCGTGAACAAGGGCGAGCTGCTTCACGAGTTCAACATCGGTACCGCCGCCATGCACGCCAAGCACCAAGAAGAAATGGCGATGATGATGGAACACGGCATGCTGACGCCGACGGGCATGAACCATGACATGTCGAAGATGGACCATTCAAAGATGGGCGGCATGAACATGGGCGATATGAAGCATGACGACCCCAATAGCGTATTGGTTGAGCCCGGCAAGACGGCCGAACTGGTCTGGAAATTTACGCAGCCGACTGAACTGGAGTTCGCCTGCAACATCCCGGGTCACTACGAGTCCGGTATGGCCGGCCCCATCAACTTTACGAAGTGAACGGGAGGAGCAGACGATGAACAAACCAATCTCCGGCGTCTCCCGACGAGACGCACTCAAACTCGCCGGAGCGGCGGGCTTGGCCGGCACCCTCGCGGTCTATCCCGGCCGCCGCAGCTTCGCCTCTTCGACGAAGGAGTACACGCTGAACGTCGATGCCGGTCGCATCGCCGTCGACGGGATTGGCAGCAACGCCATACTGATGGGCGGCTCCGTGCCGGCGCCGACGATGCGGTGGCGCGAGGGCGACGAGGTCGTGGTCTATGCGACCAATCGTCTGGATGTGCCCACGTCCATCCACTGGCACGGCCTCCTCATTGAAGGCGTCATGGACGGCGCACCCGGCTTCAACGGCTATGTCGCCATCCAGCCCGGCGAGACCTACACCTACCGCTTCAAGCTGCGCCAGGCCGGTACCTATTGGTACCACAGCCACTCCGCGATGCAGGAGCAGCAGGGCATGTACGGCGCCATCGTCATCGAGCCCTCCGGACGCGAACCGGTACGGGCGAACCGCGACTATGTCGTGGTCCTCTCCGACCATACCCAAGAAGACCCGATGCGCGTGCTGTCCAACCTGAAGGCCGATGCCGGGTACTACAATTACGGGAAACGAACCCTCATCGATTTCTTTCGGGACGCAAACCGCGACGGGTTCAATACCGCTCTGAAGGACCGCCTCGACTGGGGCGACATGCGGATGGACCCGACCGACCTCGCGGATGTCACCGGCTACACCTTCCTGATCAATGGCCGTGGACCGAAAGACAACTGGACCGCTCTTTTCAAGCCCGGTGAGCGTGTCCGCCTCAGATTCATCAACGCATCCGCCATGAGCTTCTTCGACGTCCGCATACCGGGCCTTCCCATGACCGTGTTCTCGGCCGATGGGCAGAATGTCCAGCCGGTTCGGGTCGACGAGTTCCGCTTTGGCGTCGGCGAGACATACGACGTCATCGTGCTTCCACGCGATGACAAGGCGTTCACGATCTTCGCAGAGCCGATCGATCGTTCGGGCTATGCCCGGGCGACGCTGGCGCCGCGTGAGGGTATGGAGGCTGCTATCCCCGAACAGCGACCGCGCACGATCCTCAGCATGGCGGACATGGGCATGGCACACGGTGGCATGGACCACGGTTCGATGACGGGGATGGATCATGGCTCGATGGCGGGCGGCGCCATGTCCGGTGGCGCGATGGCTGGCATGGACCATAGCAAGATGGGCGGGGCTCCCATGGCTGGCATGGACCACGGCGCCATGGGTCATGGCGGAGCCGCGGCGGAGGGAGGAGAACGCCGCCCCTTCGGTTGGGCCGACGCAAGCACGCCGCCGGGGGCGAAGGCTCTGGACTACGCGGATCTGAAAGCGTCGACCCCGAACCCGGACGGCCGTGAACCGAATCACGAGATCGAAGTGCGGCTGACAGGCATCATGGAACGGTACATGTGGAACCTGAACGGCCGTCCCTTCGGGAAGGACGAGCCGATCCGTGTGGCCTACGGGGACCGGGTGCGCTTGAAGTTCGTCAACACGACGATGATGGCGCACCCAATGCACCTGCACGGCATGTTTGTCGAACTGGAGAACGGCCAGACCGACAGGAAGCCGCGCAAGCACGTTGTCGTGGTACCTCCCGGCAAGACCGTCTCTGCGGTGTTGACGGCGAACGAGCCGGGCGACTGGCCGTTCCATTGCCACCTTCTCTATCACATGGAAGCTGGGATGATGACGCGTTTCATCGTCGAGCCGAAAAGCGCGTGAGGCAGAACGATGAAATCGATGATTGCACGATACAATTCTCGGCAGGAACTTGCGTTCCTTGCCGGTTTTCTCCCCGCCGTGTTCCTGTTCGGCCCGGCCCAGTCCGCCGAGCCCGGTCAGCTGTTCACCTTCTTTCAGGCCGAGCAATTCGAATACAGGGCTAACGATGGGCACGACAGTCTCAACTGGGATGCCCAGGGCTGGATCGGGAACGACGACCACAAGGCCTGGCTCAAAACCGAAGGCGAGAAACCGACGGATGGACGACTGGAGAAGGGAGAGATCCAGCTCCTCTACAGCCGCCGGATCTCCGACTTCTTCGATGCGCAGGCGGGTGTACGCTACGACATCGAACCCGGCCCCGAACGGGGATTCGGCGTCTTCGCCCTGCAGGGACTGGCCCCTTATTGGTTCGAAATCGATGCCTCCGCGTTCGTCAGCAACGAAGGCGAGGTTTCGGCTCGTTTCGAGGCCGAGTACGACCTCCTGATCACACAAAAGCTGATCCTGCAGCCAACGACAGAGGTCAACTTTGCAGTCCAAAGCGTCCGGGAGAGGGGCATCGGCTCCGGCATCAACGATGTCGAACTCGGGCTTCGCCTCCGCTATGAAATCGAGCGGAAGTTCGCGCCCTATATCGGCATAAGTTGGGAGCGAAAGATCGGCGAGACGGCTGACATTGCGCAGGATGAAGGAGAGGATATCGACACCCTTTCTTTCGTCACTGGCATTCGTTTCTGGTTCTGAAGCAGGAGATTGGTATGCTGCCAAGAAGTTTATTCGCTTTCGCCACCATACTGCTGCTCGGTACTCCGGCGGCGGCTGACGAAGTGCGCATGGAGATGCGCAATCAGTCTGGAAGCGAGCGGTTCGTCTATGAGCCGGATTTCATCCGGGTATCGCCGGGCGATACGGTCGTCTTCGTCCCCATCGACAAAGGCCACAATGCCGTCTCCATCGGCGGGTTTGGCACCGGCGCCGATCAGTCGATCAATGTCGGCTTCAACAAGGAGGTATCGGTCACCTTCGACAAGCCCGGCATCTACGGCGTGAAATGCACGCCCCATGTCGGGCTCGGCATGGTCGGCATCATCGTCGTAGGCGAGGTCGAGGTGCCGGAGGCAGCGCGCGCGAGCATCGCAAAGCTTCCGCCTAAGGCACGCCAGCGGCTCGAATTGCTGCTCGGACAGGTCGGGCGTTCCTGATGTCCGTGGCCCGAACAGAGCAGGAGGGGCGCCTAAAGTGCGCCCCTCCGTCTCCATCGACGGAGGTTAGTCCAACACTGGATGGTGCGCGACCCGGCAAGCGGCGGCTGGGACAGGTCCTCAGAGTGTTGGTCGCTACCGTTTCTCTCAACCTTCTTGCGGGCCTTGAAAGTGTCTATGCCGACGCCCCGACGCTGTCGTTGGGGGACCAGGTCCAGGTCGAGACCGCCTATGCCACAAGCGGTCCTGCAGGAAGTTCGACGGAAGTTCGGTTCCGACTGGTAAACGAAAGCGGCACAACCGTCGTGCTATTGGGGGTGAGTTCCCGGATCGCCGAAAACTCAAGACTCATCGCCCGAATCGGAGCCTCGGACACCACTGAACTCCAATCGATCAGCGTGCCTGCAGGGGAAGTACTCGATCCACGACTTCGCACCTTTGGTATGAGCTGTCTCCTCTACGCAATAAGCTCGAAACGGGGGACGTCTTCGATCTTGAACTCGATCTTGTGAATGCGCGCGTTATGACAGACGTTCACGTTCACTAACTAAGAGGAACCCTAAAATTCGCCTGACCAACGACGTGCGAAGGGATTGTCCGATAAGAGAAATCTGTGCAAAGAGTATGGGTCGCCGATGACAGAAGAATACCAGAAAGAGAGCATCAGCCTTTCCGGAGCGGTGGCTATGGGCACCGGCGTCATGATCGGTGCGGGGATCTTCGCGCTTACGGGACAGATTGCGCAACTGGCCGGACCGCTCTTTCCGCTGTCATTCGTTGTCGGCGCGGTCGTGACCGCGTTCAGCGCCTACACCTACATCAAGATGTCGAACGCTTATCCGTCGGCAGGCGGCATCGGGATGATCCTGAAGAAAGCCTACGGGCCGACGACAGTTGCGGCGGGTGCGGCGCTGCTGATGGCGCTTTCGATGGTCATCAACGAAAGCCTCGTCGCCCGGACGTTCGGCACCTACGTGTTGCGCGGTTTCGGCGCCGACCCGGACAGCTTCCTGGTTCCCTTGCTAGGAGTCGGGCTCATCGTCTTCGCCTATCTCGTCAACGTCTCGGGCAACCGATCGGTCGGGCTGTTGTCCATCCTCATGGCTGTGCTCAAGGTCGGCGGCATCGCGTTGTTCGGCGCGGCAGGCCTCTGGGCCAGCGGCATTTCCTTCGAGGCGACGGGTGGGGACACGGGTGAAGGCGGTTTCATCGCCTCGGTGGCGCTGTCGATTCTTGCCTTCAAGGGGTTCACGACGATCACCAACAGCGGAGCGGAGGTCACGAATCCGCACCGCAACGTGGGTCGGGCCATCGTCTTTTCCATTGCGATCTGCGTTGTCGTTTATCTGCTCGTCGCGTTCGCCGTCGGATCGAGCCTGCCGCTCGATAGAATCGTGGAGGCCAAGGACTATGCCCTGGCCGAGGCGGCCGAGCCGGCGCTCGGGCAAACCGGCTTTTACCTGACGGTGGCTCTTGCCGTCGTGGCGACTGCTTCTGGCCTGATTGCGAGCGTCTTCGCGGTCTCTCGCATGTTGGCCATGTTGACGGACATGAAGATGATCCCGCACAGCCACTTTGGCATGTCGGGCGCGATCAAGGACCACACGCTCGTCTACACCGTCGTCATCGCCGGCTTCCTGACAGTGTTCTTCGACCTTAGCCGGATCGCCTCGCTCGGCGCATTCTTCTATCTCGTAATGGACATCATTATTCACTGGGGCGTCTATCGGACGCTCCGCAAGGACATCGGAGCACGCGGCGGGGTGTTGCTGACCGCGATCGCGCTAGACACGGTGGTTCTGGCGGCCTTTGCGGCAATGAAGTGGCAGACCGATCCGCTGATTGTCGTACTTGCCATTGTAGGCATGATGGCGGTGTTCGTGTTCGAGCGTGTTTTCCTCGCGCGCAATCCTGCCCCCGAAGGTGCGCACGACCACCATTAAAGTGCTTGAGCTTCCAACGAGTGGACGCCGCAAGCTGAAACGAATTACCGAAAGGCTGGCAGACCATGGAGCACGATCATCATCACGCAGCGCCCGACATACCGGCGGGAGCGAACACTGCAACGGACCCGGTTTGCGGGATGACGGTCGCGATCAAGCCGGACGGACGTCGCGCCGAGTTCCAGGGCAAGACCTTCCATTTCTGCTCGGAGAAATGCCACACGAAGTTCAAGGCCGATCCTTGGTTCTATGCCTCAGGCCGCGCGGCCAGTCAAAAGAAGGCAGCCCCGGCCAACGTCCAGTACACTTGCCCGATGCATCCCGAAATCGTGCGCGATGCGCCGGGTTCATGCCCGATCTGCGGCATGGCGCTGGAACCGATGGTGCCTTCGGACGAGCCAAGTGAAGAGCTGACGGATTTCACTCGCCGGATGTGGATCTCAGCGGCTGCCGCAGTACCGCTCATCATCCTGACCATGGGCGAACTGGTGGCGCTGCCGGTACGCGACTGGATCGGGCACCAGATGGCCAGCTACCTCGAGTTCGTGCTCGCCACGCCGATCATCCTCTGGGCGGCGCTTCCATTCTTCCGGCGCGGCTGGGATTCGGTCGTGAACCGCAGCCCCAACATGTGGACGCTGATCAGCATCGGTGTGGCGGCGGCATACCTCTACTCGATCGTCGCCACCTTCCTGCCGGGTGTGTTTCCCGAAGAGTATCGGATGGGCCACGGCGTCGGCACCTACTTCGAGGCGGCGGTCGTGATCGTGGCGCTGGTCTTCGTCGGCCAGGTTCTCGAACTGCGCGCGCGCGAACGCACCGGGGATGCGATCCGCGCACTTCTGGACCTCGCGCCGAAAACCGCGCGGCGCATTCTGCCGGACGGCACCGAATACGACGCTCCGCTGGAAAACATCATGGAGGGCGATCGGCTTCGCGTGCGCCCGGGCGATGCTGTCCCTGTCGACGGGACGGTGATCGAGGGGCGATCCTCGCTGGATGAAAGCATGCTGACCGGCGAGTCGATGCCGGTTGAGAAAGGTCCGGGGGATGCGGTGACCGGCGCCACGATCAACAAGAACGGCTCTCTGGTGATCGAGGCCGGCAAGGTCGGGTCCGATACCGTGCTGGCGCAGATCGTCTCGATGGTGTCGAAGGCGCGGCGGTCCCGCGCGCCGATCCAGGGGCTGGCCGACCGCGTGTCGGCGGTCTTCGTGCCAACCGTGGTCGTCATCGCCATCATAGCCTTCATCGTCTGGATGATCTTCGGCCCGGAACCCGCGCTAGTCTTCGCCATAGCATCCGCCGTTTCAGTCCTCATCATTGCCTGCCCCTGCGCTCTGGGGTTGGCGACGCCGATCTCCATCACCACGGCAGCGGGGCGAGGCGCACAGGCGGGCGTGCTGATCAAGGACGCCGAGGCGCTGGAGCGTATGGCGGGTGTCGATACGCTCATCGTGGACAAGACCGGCACCCTGACCATGGGCAAGCCGAAGCTGACCGACACCGTGGCGCTTGGGGAGGTCACTGAGATTGACCTGCTGTCGCTGGCTGCGGCCCTGGAGCGCGGCTCTGAACACCCCCTGGCAGAGGCGATCGTCGAGGGCGCCGAGGCGCATGACGCCCCGCGTCAGGAGGCCAAGGACTTTGACGCCGTCACCGGCAAGGGCGTACGTGGCAAGGTTGGCGAACGCGAGGTGGCGCTCGGCAATGCCGCGATGATGCGGGAGATGGGTCTGGACACGGCAGCGGCCGAAGCTAAGGCCGACGCTCTGCGCGTCGAGGGCAAGACGGCCATGTTCGTGTCGGTCGACGGCGCGCTTGCCGGCATCGTGGCGGTGGCCGACCCAATCAAGGACAGCACCGCGGAAGCGATCAAGGAACTTCACGCCCAAGGGCTGCGCGTCATCATGGCGACGGGTGACAACGAGCGCACGGCGCAGGCAGTGGCGGGCAAGCTCGGCATCGACGAGGTGCGCGCGGGCATCCTGCCCGAGGGCAAGAAAGACCTGATCGACCAGTTGCGCCGCGATGGCCACAAGATCGCGATGGCGGGCGACGGGGTGAACGATGCGCCCGCGCTGGCCGCCGCCGATGTCGGCATCGCCATGGGAACCGGGGCCGATGTGGCGATGGAAAGCGCGGGCATCACCCTGCTGGGCGGCGACCTGATGGGCATTGTCCGCGCGCGCAAGCTAGCGCGCGCCACCTTGCGTAACATCAGGCAGAACCTGTTTTTCGCCTTCGCCTACAACGCGCTCGGCGTGCCGGTCGCGGCGGGGCTTCTTTACCCGGTCACCGGGATGTTGCTGTCGCCGATGATCGCGGCGGCGGCAATGAGTCTGTCCTCCGTTTCGGTGATCACCAACGCCCTGCGGCTCCGGCAGATAGACCTCTGACCGCATAAAAAAACGTCCAATCTGGAAAGGTAAACCAGATGACTCCAGATGCTCTTTCTCGGCGCGCGATCCTGATCGGCGGAGCAGCATTGCTGGCTGCATCGCCGCTGAGGACCCTCGCGCAGGGCTTCGGACCGGCGATCCATGTGATGAAGGACCCGAATTGCAGCTGCTGCTCGGCTTGGATCGAGATCCTCGAGAACGTTGGCTTTACCGTCACGACCGAGCCGAGCGCCGGGACTCTTCTGATGCGCTACAAGCTGGACAACGGCATTCCGCAGGAGATGGTCTCCTGCCATACGGGCCGCGTCGAGGGCTACATGATCGAGGGCCATGTCCCTGTCGCCGAGATTCGTCGCCTGCTGGATGAGCGCCCTGACGCAGTGGGCCTCGCAGTGCCCGGTATGCCCTACGGATCGCCTAGCATGGGGCCGGAAAGCGAACGCGAAGCCTATGACGTGTTCCTCGTTCGGGGCGGCGGATCGACCGAAGTCTTCACCAGCTACGCTGCCGCGTGACCTTGAAGCTGCAATTTCGCTCCTGATCAGGGGCGAGGACACACACGCGCCTGATCCCGCATGACGGCGTAGTCACGCAGCATCTCGGCGATGGCCGAATGTTTCGGCAGCAGATCGAGCTCGTCGGCTGCCCGCGCCTGGAACTCGCGGCTATACTCGGCCACGGGCGGGCAGACGGTGACGACGCTCGGCTCAGAAACGCCCGTCGCGCATCCGCTCAGCAAGCTCGCCGCGATCGCGAGGGCGGCGAGCCGCGGCATCCAGCATCTGGCGCTGCACGTCATTGGCGTTCTCCATGGTTTCGAGACGTTCCGCCAAACGCCCGGCGCGCTCGCCGGCGCGGCGGATCGACAGCAGGAACAGGAGGACGGTGAGGGCGAGCGCGCCGTATCGCAGCGCGACACGGGCCCACGGGCTGGCGGCGATCCCGGTGAGCAGAGCGGCGATCATCGCTGCCCCCGCTTCCAGTCATCAATGCGGGCGTAGATCGCGACTGCGATGCCGGCGAGGGCCACGGCGATGAACACCCCGCGCAGCGTGTCGAGATAGGGCACGAGCGGCAGGACAGCGGACTGCGTCTCGGTCAGAACGTTCTGCGCCACCTCGATTCCGGCCGCGCCCACAGTCGCAACACCGGCCGCACCGCTGCCCTTCAACGTGCGACTCTCAGCCAGCACCTCGCGCGCGGGCGGGGTCTCCATGGCGAAGGCCGCCTCGCGGACTGGGAACCGCTCACCCCACTGCCGAG
>JACIYQ010000156.1 GCA_014359855.1 Parvibaculum sp. | reverse complement strand
TGCCGCGATGTGCTGCAGCAGCTTCCGATGGAATTTGCCGTCGAAGCACAGAAGCTTGTCGGCATCAGCCTTGAAGGAAGCGTCGGCTGACGCTCGGAAGGAAAGAAGAAGTGAGTATGCTTGAGATCAAGAACCTGCATGTGACGGTGGGCGGCAAGGAAATCCTCAAAGGGATAGACCTCGACATCCGCGCAGGTGAAGTGCACGCCATCATGGGCCCGAACGGCTCCGGCAAGTCGACGCTCTCCTACGTTCTTGCGGGTCGTGACGGCTACGTCGTGACGGAAGGTTCGATCCGGTTCAAGGGCAAGGACCTGCTGGAAATGAACGTCGATGAGCGCGCCGCGGCCGGCGTCTTCCTCGCCTTCCAGTATCCTTTGGAAATTCCGGGCGTCACCACCATGACCTTCCTCAAGACCGCCCTCAACGCACAGCGCAAGGCGCGCGGAGAGGAAGAACTCGATGCGGTTCGTTTCCTGAAGCTCGTGCGCGAGAAGTCCAGGCCGCTCA
Organism: Parvibaculum sp.; assembly: GCA_014359855.1. Classification (GTDB taxonomy): domain Bacteria; phylum Pseudomonadota; class Alphaproteobacteria; order Parvibaculales; family Parvibaculaceae; genus Parvibaculum. Next base: position 10,032 of record JACIYQ010000156.1, on the reverse strand, counting down.
ATGTTTCGGACGACATGCTGAAACGCTCCCTCAATGTCGGTTATTCCGGCGGCGAGAAGAAACGCGCCGAGGTACTGCAGATGTCGCTTCTGGAGCCTGCGCTCGCGGTACTGGACGAGACGGATTCCGGCCTCGACATCGACGCGTTGAAGACCGTTGCGGAAGGTGTGAATGCGCTTCGTTCGCCCGAGCGGGCGATGGTCGTCATCACGCATTATCAGCGCTTGCTCGACTACATTGTGCCTGACGTCGTGCATGTGCTTTCGCAGGGCCGGATCGTGAAAACAGGCGGCAAGGACCTGGCGCTGGAACTTGAGAAGTCTGGCTATGTCGAATATGGCGCGGACGCTGCGTGAGAAGAATGATGGACGAAAAGACAGCACAGCGGTTCATAGAGAGATACGAGGAAGCGCGGTCGGCACTTCCCGGCGCGGGCGGCTGGCTGGCCCGTCGACGCGAAGCCGCGCTCGAGTCGTTCCGCGAAGCGGGACTTCCGCATCGCCGCCTCGAAGACTGGAAATATACCGATCTCCGTCAGACGCTGGAGAAAGCGGCATTCGCTTCCGCACCGGCCCACGAGGGAGCCGTGGTTCTGCCCGGCCGCCGCTCGGCTTCGGCTTTCGCCGCCATCGACAGGCATGTATTGGTCTTTGTGAACGGACGTTACCGCACCGATCTTTCGCAGGTCGTGCGCCTTCCGAAGGGCGTCGAGCTCCATGCGCTTGCAGACGTAGTGCATGAGCAATGGGCCAAGGATCTGGTTGAGCGCCGTTTCGACGATGCCCGGCAGGCGGAAAACATCGTCGATCTCAACACTGCGCTGATGAGCGACGGTGCCTGCCTGCGTATCCGCAAGGGTGTGAAGCTCGACAAGCCTCTTCATTTGCTCTTTTTCTCAGCCGATGCCGGCGCATCGCATACCCGAAATCTCGTATTTCTTGAAAACGAAGCCGAGGCGACGATCCTCGAGACCCATGTCGGTGAGGTGGCATCTTTCGCGGATATCGTAACGGATATTGCAATTGGTGAGGGCGCCCGGCTGAACCACGTAAAGTTGCAGGATGAGGCGTCGGATGCGGTGCATCTTGCGACGATGCGCGCGCGGCTTGCGGCCGAGGCGAAGCTGTCGAGTTTCACGCTCACGCTCGGCTGCGGTGTCTCCCGAGGTCAGAGCTTTGTACTCTTCTCGGGTGAAGGCGCGGAAGCCAATATCGATGGCGCATACGCGCTCCGAGACAAGCAACATGCCGACCAGTTCTGCGTGATCGACCATGCAGTCCCCGCATGCACCAGCCACACACTCTTCAAGGGAGTGCTAGACGGAAAGTCCGTAGGGGTGTTCCAGGGCAAGGTGATCGTGCGCCCGCATGCACAGAAGAGCGACGGAAGGCAGATGACGCACGCTTTGCTGCTGTCGCGCGACGCCGCGATGAACGCGAAACCGGAACTCGAGATTTATGCGGATGATGTGCAGTGCGCGCACGGGTCGACGGTGGGAGAGCTGTCGAAGGAGGCGATCTTCTATCTGCGTTCGCGTGGAATACCGGAGGCCGAGGCGCGCCGTCTTCTGGTGCTTGCATTCCTTGAGGAGGTACTCGATCTCGCGCCGCACAACCAGGCCAAGGATGCTTTGAAACTGCTCGTATCGGAATGGTTCGGGGAGGCGGCGCCATGAACAGTCCAATTCTCGCGAGCGCCGTATATGATGTTGAAAGGATACGACGGGATTTCCCCATCCTGTCGCGAACCATCTATGGAAAGCCGCTCGTTTACCTCGACAACGCCGCTTCGGCGCAGAAGCCGCAAGTCGTAATCGATGCGATCACGGACGCCTATGCGACAGAGTATTCGAACGTCCATCGCGGCATGCACTATCTTTCAAATGCGGCGACCGAGAAGTTCGAGCAAGCACGGGAAATCGCAAGAGACTTCCTGAACGCTGCCTCGACGGACGAAGTCGTTTTCACTTCGGGCGCGACGGACGCGATCAATCTCGTTGCGTCGTCTTTTGCTGGACCGCGGATTGAAGCCGGCGATGAGATCGTCCTTTCGGTCCTTGAGCATCATTCGAACATTGTACCGTGGCATTTCCTTCGCGAGCGTCAAGGCGCCGTCCTGAAATTCGTGCCGGCAACCGACGAAGGCGATCTCGATATCGAGGCATACCGGAAACTCTTCACGCCGTGCACAAAGATGGTGGCGCTGACGCAGATGTCGAATGCGCTTGGCACGATTACGCCGATCAAGGAGTTGATCGGGATCGCACATGAGCATGGCGTTCCCGTCCTGGTTGACGGGTGCCAGGGTGCCGTTCACCTGCCGACGGACGTCCGCGATATGGATTGCGACTTCTTCGTCTGTTCCGGCCACAAACTCTATGGGCCGACGGGTATAGGACTGCTTTACGGGAAGGCAGCGCACCTGAAATCCATGCGCCCCTATCGTGGCGGCGGTGAAATGATCCGCGAGGTCTCGCTTGAGAACGTAACCTATGCGGCACCTCCTCACAGATTCGAAGCTGGCACACCCGCGATCGTTCAGGCCATTGGTCTCGGCACCGCGCTTTCCTATATCGAATCCGTGGGCCGCGACAGGATCTCGGCGCACGAGATTGCGTTGCGGGACTATGCGACGCGCCGTCTTTCGGAGATCAACAGTCTCCGGATCATCGGCACCACAAAGTCGAAAGGCAGCATCCTGTCCTTCGTCATGGACAATGCGCATCCCCATGACATCGCGACGGTGATCGACCGTGCGGGGGTTGCAGTGCGCGCGGGCCATCATTGCGCGCAACCTGCGATGGAACGCTTCGGCGTTGGCGCGACGACGAGAGCCTCTTTCGGTATGTACAACACGCTCGAGGAAGTGGACCGGCTTGCCGAGGCACTGATCGACAGCAAGAAGTTCTTTGGATAAGGATTGCGGCATGTCCGAAGACGCAAACATGGCTGAAAGGAAGGCGGCGCCGGAAAGCGTTGATGGCGTTCCTGTGCAAACTTCCGCCATTCCGCCGGAGGAACTGGACCAGCTCACCGATGACATCATCGCGGCATTGAAGACGGTCTATGATCCCGAAATTCCGGTTGATATCTACGAGCTCGGCCTCATCTATAAAGTCGATATCTCGGACGACCGGGACGTCGTGGTGGACATGACGGTGACGGCGCCGGGCTGCCCTGTGGCAGGCACGATGCCGGTCATGGTCGAGGACGCGGTTCGCACGGTCGAAGGCATAGGCGACGTACGCGTCAACATGACTTTCGATCCACCATGGGATCCGAGCCGGATGTCGGACGAAGCGCGTGTCGCGCTCAACATGTATTGAAGGTGCGGGAAATGGCGAGACCCATACCCAAAGCGATTACCCTGACGGAAACTGCCGCGGAGCGGATGAAGGAGATCATGGCCTCCTCGGGCGGAAAGTATATCGGCGTGCGCATTGGCGTGAAGAATGGCGGCTGCGCCGGCATGGAATACACGATGGAGTATGCCGAGGTTCAGCAGCCGCTCGACGAGGTCGTTGAGGATCGCGGCGTGAAAGTCCTCATCGATCCGAAAGCGATCCTCTTCCTGCTCGGAACCGAGATGGATTACACTTCGGAGAAGTTCTCGTCCGGCTTCCGCTTCAACAATCCGAACCAGACGGACGCCTGCGGATGCGGCGAGAGCGTTACCATCACTCCGGTCTCCGTTTGAACGCACATGGCGGTCAGCAACGAATACAAGGCATTCGTTGCCGAACAGCTTGAATCTCTCGGCCCGGTTCGTATCCGCAACATGTTCGGTGGAGCGGGTGTCTATTCCGACGATCTGATGTTCGGCCTCATCGCAGGCGAGACGCTTTTCTTCAAGGTGGACGAGCGCAACCGTGGTGATTTCGAGGGCGAGGAAATGGGCCCCTTCGTCTACGAGCCGCCCTCTGGCAAGTCGATCGCCATGTCTTACTACGAGTTGCCGGAGCGGCTGTATGACGAGCCGGAGGAGCTCATCCTCTGGGCGCGGCGTGCACTTGATGCCGCCCTTGCCGCGAAGGCGTCGAAGCCTGCCAAACCGAAGAAGTCCGCGCGAAAGAAAACCGCGCGCTCCAAAACCTGAAGCGCGCGGTCATGCCTTACGTTCTTCTCTTCATCGCCCTGATGTTCCTCGCGCTGCTCGCGAGCTGCTTCATGGGCTGAGAGGGATCAGTTCCCCTTGAACTGAGCCGGCCGCTTTTCGAGAAAAGCGCGCACGCCTTCCTTGAAATCCTCGCCATGTCCGGCCGTCCGCTGCATTTGCCGCTCAAGATTGAGCTGCTCTTCATAAGTGTTGTCGGTGCTCTCCCAATAGAGCTGCCGGATCATTCCGAGTGTCTTGGTTGGTCCGCTCGCGAGGTCGGCGGCGAGCTTCTTCGCCTCTTCCATCAGCTTTTCATCGTCATAGACACGGTTGACGAGGCCCCATTCGAGCGCCGTCTCAGCGGGAAGCTTTTCGCCTAGCAGCGAGAGTTCCATCGCGCGCGCCTTGCCGACAAGGCGAGGCAGAATCCAGGTCGACCCGCCATCGGGCACGAGGCCGATGCGGCGGAAGGCCTGAAGGAAGTAGGACGAACGTGCGCAAAGCACGAGATCGCCCATCAGCGCGAAGCTCATGCCGACGCCTGCCGCCGGGCCATTCACCGCCGTCACGAAGGGCATCTGCAGGTTGCGCAGGCGGCGCAGGAACGGATGGTACATGGTCTCGAGCGCTGAGCCCGCATCGGGACGCGCGCCTGAATTGTCGCCGCGTCCCTGCAGGTTGGCGCCGGTGCAGAAGCCGCGTCCTTCGCCGGTCATGACGAGGCAGCGGATGCCGTTCTTCGGGTCTTCCACGGCGTCCATGGCGCGCATCAGGCCGCCGAGCATTTCAGGCGACACCGCGTTCATGACCTCGGGATGGTTCAGCGTCAGCGTACCGACAGCCCTATCGATGTCGAGCTTTGCTCTCTCGAATTCCATTTTCTTCTCCCTGTGTTTTGCGTGAATTTCGTGGCTCAGGCCGTGAACTCCGGATCTTTCTTGGTGAGGAACGCCTTCACGCCTGCGACAAAGTTGGGGTGATCGCCGAGCATGCCCTGTACGTCGCGCTCATAGTCGAGTTGCGCGACGAAATCGTTGTTCCCTGCGGCGTCGATCGCCTTTCGGATTTCGCCGAAGGGATTCGTCGGGCCTTTGGCGAGCTTTGCCGCGACCGCGCGAGCCTCGCCCATCAGCGCCTCGTCATCGACGCATTTCCAGATCAGACCCCATTCGGCAGCCGTCTCTGCGGGAAGCTTGTCGCCGGTAAGCGCGAGGCCGACGCCGCCGCCTGCCGCCACGCCGTTCACTGCGGCTACGATCGGCTTCTGCAAGGCATAGAGTTCTCGCATCATCGGATTGAAGCCAACCGTCATGCCATGTGCCACGCCCTGACCGACGGACATGCCGTCCTGACGCTGTCCTTGCGCGGCAAGATCGGCACCGGCACAGAAGCCGCGCCCGGCACCTGTGATGAGGAGCACCCGCGCATCCGGATTCCCCGCGACCTCGGCCTCGGCGGCGCGCATATCGGCGATGAGCTGCGTGTCGATGCTGTTCAGTACCTCGGGCCGGTTGAGAGTAAGCAGGGCAATGCCGTCTTCGACGGCGAGCGTGATCGTTTCCATGGTCGCGTCCCGGTGTTCGCTCTGGTTGTGGGCAGCATAGGACATCGGCTCGGTTCACGCCGCCGGATTTCGGCCGAAAATAGCCGCCCAATGCCCCATGCGAAAGGCCGCCCGCGGGATCCCCGGGGCGGCCTAGCATTACGTTGCGTCAAAGGTCGGTGGTGGCTCTGGTGGCGTCCTGTCGGGTCAGCCCGCCTGTGCTTGTGGCGCCGCCATGTGGTGACATTCGGCGATGACGCGATTGCGTCCGCTCCGCTTGGCCTCGTAGAGGCAGGCGTCGGAACGCTCGATGAGCGATGCGGCATTGTCTCCGGGCTGGAACTGGGCAATGCCCATCGACATGGTGACACGGCCAAGAGACTCACCCGTCGAGCGTTTGACGAGTTCACGTGCTTGCACAGTCTCGCGTACGGTATTGGCGACGGCCTCCGCCGAGGCCATTTCCGTCGCCGGCATGATGACGGCGAATTCCTCGCCGCCGTAGCGGGCAACGATATGGCCGTTGAGCGCGCCCGTTTTGAGGCAGCTCGCCACCAGGCGAAGCACCTGGTCGCCCGTGCGGTGTCCGAACGTGTCGTTGAACTTCTTGAAGTGGTCGATGTCTCCGATGATGAGGCAGAGTGGATCGTTGCTCTTTGCCGCATTTTCCAATTCGCGCGCCAGCGCTTCGTCGAAAGCCTTGCGGTTGTTGACGCCGGTAAGGCCGTCGGTGCGCGCCTCGCTATGCGCTTTCTCGAGGTTCTGCTGCAGCTCGTTGAGTTCTTTCTTGGTTGCCTGAAGGTGCTCTTCGAGTTCGGTGCTGCGCTGTTCCATCTTGCGCGATGCGTTCACGATCGCCTCGACGGCACTGCGCACGTCGCTTGCCGATGACTGGCTGGTAAGTCCCTCGCTCGCTTCGCGCACCGTGGTGCCGAGAGCGGTGGAGTTGCCCACCGACTCTTCGATGATCCTGAGAATCTGGTCGACTTCCGTGTTGATCCGCGCGCCAGTCGTGAGCGTGGCGTCCGTAAGCTTGCCTTCGGTCAGATATTTCTTCTGCAGCGACATCGTGGTGTCGAGATCGACTGGCAGGGCGCTCGCGATCCGGCTGTCGATTTCCTGATTCAGTTCGGGCAGGCGGCCAGAGGCATACCGGAACCAGACCGAGTAGTTGTCGGGCGCGGGGGGGATTCCATGGTCCGCCATAAGCTGGAGCGCACGTTCGCTCCACTCGGTTGCGAATTCGATTTCTTCCATATTCGTCACGAGTACGACCCTCATCAGGCGCCCTGTCGGGAGCCGTCTGCCATTCCTGAAAAAGACGCTAGGCGGTTTGGATTACCTCCCCGTAAATACCGCAGAAAATGGCGGTTTTTCGTGGCTAATTCGAAATGCTAGGGTGACCGGCGACGGGGGGCTCTCAAAGGGCCGATCGTTATGTATATTTCAGAAAAATTAACCGGGTTCGGTGGGGGCTTTCCCCGGGCTTCGGCGGGGCCGCCACGCGAGTGGCTGGGGATGGCAATAATAAACAAGCGGCGGGTGCCCCCCAGGCGTAGCAGCACATCGGGAGGATACAAATGAGCTTGGCGGAGCAGACCACTCACGAAGCGGATTCGGCGACCATTTCGGCCTCGATCCGCGCGATCCTCGATAAGCAGAAGGCGGCGCACATCGCAGAAGGCCCGGCAAGCGCCGAGCGCCGCATCGATTGGCTGGACCGCGCCATCGCGCTTCTCGTCGACAATCAAAAGGAGATCGTCGAGGTGCTCGCATCCGACTTTGGCCACCGCAGCCATGAACAGACGCTGCTCACCGATGTGATGGGGTCAATCGGGCCGCTGAAACACGCGAAGAAACACCTCCGCCAGTGGATGAAACCGGAGAAGCGCAAGGTACAGTTCCCGCTGGGCCTGCTGGGCGCCAAGGCGCGCGTCGAATATCAGCCGCTGGGCACGGTCGGTATCATCAGCCCCTGGAACTTTCCGATCAACCTCACATGGACGCCGCTTGCGGGCGTATTTGCCGCAGGCAACCGCGCCATGATCAAACCGTCGGAGTTTACCCCTGCGACCTCGGAGTTGATGGCGCGTCTTCTGCGCCAGGCTTACGACGAGACGGAAGTGGCAGTGGTGACCGGCGGCCCGGCTGTCGGTGAAGCTTTCAGCCGCCAGCCCTTCGACCACCTTCTGTTCACGGGCGCGACGTCGATCGCTTACCACGTGATGCGCGCTGCGGCGGAGAACCTGGTGCCGCTCACGCTGGAACTCGGCGGAAAGTCGCCGGTGATCGTGTCGAAGTCGGCGAAGATCGACGATGCGGCTGCCCGCATCATGAACGGCAAGGTTCTGAATGCCGGCCAGATATGCCTCGCGCCCGATTATGTTTTCGTACCGGAAGGCAAGGTCGATGAGTTCGTGTCGGAAGCCACAAAGTCGGTGACGAAGATGCTGCCGACGATGAAGGACAATCCCGACTACACCTCGATCATCAACCAGCGCCACTACGACCGTCTGAACTCGTATCTTGCGGATGCAAAGAGCAAAGGTGCCAGGATCGTCGAGATTAATCCGGCCAACGAGGACTTCAGCCAGCAGCAGGCCCACAAGATTCCGCCGACGCTGGTGCTCAATCCGACCGACGACATGAAGATCATGCAGGACGAAATTTTCGGTCCGCTCCTGCCGGTCAAGACCTACAAGGAAGTGGACGAGGTTCTTGGCTACGTGAACGCCAATGCCCGTCCGCTTGGCCTCTACTACTTCGGCGATGACGAAAAGGAAGAGCGCACTGTGCTCGACCGCACGACGTCGGGTGGCGTGACGGTCAATGACGTCATCATGCATGTGTCGATGGAGGATTTGCCCTTTGGCGGCGTCGGCCCGTCCGGCATGGGCGCCTATCATGGTATCGATGGTTTCAAGACTTTCAGTCACGCGAAAGCCGTCTACACGCAATCGAGGGCAAAGATGGTCGCGGAAATGTTCCGCCCGCCTTACAGCCCGAAGACGCGGAAACTGCTCGCTTCACAGATCAAGAAGTAGCCGGCATCGTCCGAAAGCAGAAAAGGCGGCTCTGCGGAGCCGCCTTTATTACGGTCGTCGAAACGGGGATCAGGCGTCTTCCGATTCCTGCTCGAGCTCGTCGTCCGCCTCTTTCGTCGTTTTCTTGGGTAGCTTGACGGCACGGAGGATGAACGCCGGAACGTGATCGCCAAGTCCGACCACGGGGCGGTCATCGTCTCTGTCGCGACCGCTGCCGCGCCGGCTCGGCTTTTCCTCGGTCTTTGCCTGCTGCTGCTTCTCCGCGGGAGCGTCGTGCTTTTCGGCCTTTTCTGCCGTCTGCACTTCAACGTCTTCCTTCGCGGTCTTGTTCCTGTCGCGTCCGCCGCGACGGCTGCGGCTGCGCCGGGGTTCTTTCTGTTCCTCGCCCTCGGCGTCGATTTGCGCCTCGGCTGGAGCGGCTTCAGCCTCGGGTACAGCTGCTTCCTCCGTTGGGATCGGGTTGCCGATCAGCTTCTCGATGGCGGCGAGATATTTCCCATCCTCGCGCGTCGCAAGCGTGTAGGCCGTGCCGCTCTTGCCTGCTCGGCCGGTGCGGCCGATGCGATGAACATAGTCTTCCGCATGCGTCGGCACGTCGAAATTGAACACATGGCTCACATCGGGAATGTCGAGACCGCGCGCCGCCACGTCGCTCGCCACCAGCAGGCGAATGGTACCCTTCCGGAATCCGTCCAGCGTCCTCGTGCGTGTCGCCTGGTCGAGGTCGCCATGGATGGCGCCTGCCGACAATCCGCTTTTGGACAAGGCACGCTCCAGCACGGAAACGTCGCGTTTGCGATTGCAGAAGATAATCGCGTTCTTCACGTTCTCGTTTTCGATGATCTTCTGGAGAAGCTCGCGTTTGCCATCACGCGTCGTCTTTATCAGCACCTGCTTGATGGTGGCGCCCGTCGAAGATGCCCGCGCCACTTCAATGCGCTCCGGATTGTGCAGGAACGTGTCGGTAAGCCGCTGAATTTCCGGCGGCATCGTCGCCGAGAAGAAGAGCGTCTGTCGGGTAAAAGGCAGCTTCTTGCAGATTTCCTCGATATCGGGAATGAAGCCCATGTCGAGCATGCGGTCGGCTTCGTCGATCACCAGGATCTGAACGCCCGTCAGAAGCACCTTGCCGCGACCGCAATGGTCGAGCAGGCGGCCGGGCGTTGCAATCAGGACGTCGACGCCCCGGTCCAGCTTCTTCTCCTGGTCGCCGAAGGACACGCCGCCGATCAGGAGCGCCATCGAGAGCTTGTTGTATTTGCCATAGGTCTCGAAGTTCTCGGCGACCTGCGCGGCAAGTTCGCGCGTCGGCTCCAGAATGAGCGAGCGCGGCATGCGTGCCCGGGCGCG
>JACIYQ010000155.1 GCA_014359855.1 Parvibaculum sp. | reverse complement strand
GAGCGCGGCGATCGTGCCCGACCGTCCTGCCGTCACCGGCCGCCCCTGAAAGCTCCTCGAACCCAGAGAAACCATATTCATGTATTGCCTCCACGTGCGGCGCCACCCGGCCGCACAACGCCGTTCTTGATTTTCGCTTCCGTTGCAATTCCCCTGGTCGCCGCCGCGTCTTCCGTCAGCTCAACCGAAACGCGGTCTGGCAGACGGAGATCGACGGAAACGATGTCGCGGGAGAGCACCTTGTACTTCGTGTCGTAGGCCGCGAGATCGGCGAGCGCCTTGCCGACGCCCGTTTCCGGCAGCTTCACGTCCACGCCGTTTTCGAGCCGAAGGTTCCAGCGCCTGTCGCTCACGCGCACAAAGGCACGCACGCGTTGCAGGAGCTGGGGCTGCTCGGCCCGCATGAGATTGAGGAGTGCCGGCGCCTCGCGCGGCGCGCCGAAGCCGACGATGAAGGGAAGATGTGCGAAGTCCTGCACGCCTTCATCCGTGATCGGCTGGCCTTCGGCATCGATGATCGAAAGCGCACCGCCACGCTGCCACAAGGCGAAAGGCTCGCGTTCGCTCACCTCGATGCGGATCATGTCCGGCAGGAGCCGCGTCACCGTTGCCGAGCGCACCCAGCCGAGCCGTTCGATCCGCTGGCGCGCCGCCTCCGTGTCGAAGCCGAAAATCGGATCGCCACGGTCCACGCCCACGGCCGCGAGAAGATCGTCCTTTCGCGTCTGCGCGCGGCCCGTCACAGTCACGTCCTGGATTGAAAAACCGGACAGCGCGAGCACGCGGTTCACCTGCCGCCCCGTCGCATCCACCGCCGCCTGTGCATGGCCGCCGATCACGGTGCCGTAGACGATGACCCCCGCGATAAGCGCGACCGAGCCGAAGGCGAAAGGCCGCGTGCCGAAGTTCCCCTCGCACAGGTTCTCGAACCAGAGCGCTAGCGGCCCCGCGGGACGCTCCCTGCGACGGCCGAACGTGCTCATGGCGCTCGCGTTGCGCCGCTTGCCCGGCGCGATCTTCGAGCCCTTCTTCTTTGGCGCCGCACGGACGCCAGTGCGCGACTGGGCCTTCACCTGTCGCATGATGCGTCCTCCACCATCCAGCTCACGAGTTCGCCGTAGGAATAGCCCGCAAGTCCTGCGAGTTCCGGCACGAGCGATGTCGGCGTCATGCCGGGCTGCGTGTTCACTTCGAGAAGAATGAGCTCCGTCTTGCCCGGCCGTGTGTCATCGAAGCGGAAATCGGCGCGGGAAACGCCGCGGCAGCCGAGCGCCTTGTGCGCGGCGAGCGTGAGGCGCTGCACCTCTGCATAAACATGCTCGTCGAGCGGCGCCGGAATGACATGGCGCGATCCGCCCGTCTGGTACTTCGCTTCGTAATCGTAGAAGGCGGTGTTGGCGATGATTTCGGTGACGCCGAAAATTTCTTCGCCCATCACTGCACAGGTGAGTTCCCGGCCCGCAATGTAGCGTTCCACCATCACCTCGTTGCCGAGGTTCCATTCCGGCGAAGTGAGTTCGGCCGGCGGCCTGTTGTCACCCTCGCGCACGATGAAAACGCCGACGGAAGAGCCCTCGCTCACCGGCTTGATGACATAGGGCGGGTCCATGACATGGCCATAGGCCGCCTGCTCGCGCGGCACGACAATGCTTTCGGCAACGGGAAGCCCCGCAGCGCGGAAGACGGGCTTCGCCCGCTCCTTGTTCATGGCGAGCGCGGAAGCGAGCACGCCCGAATGCGTATAGGGCACGCGCAGGATTTCGAGCAGGCCCTGCACGCAACCATCCTCGCCCCAGCGCCCATGCAGCGCATTGAAGACGACGTCAGGATTCACTTTCAGTATCTGGTCCGCAAGATCGCGCCCCGCGTCGATTTCCGTTACGCGGTAGCCGCGGCTTTTCAGCGCTTCCGCGCAGCCGCGCCCGGACACGAGGCTCACTTCGCGCTCCGCGCTCCATCCGCCTTTCAAAACCGCGACGTGCTTGCCGTTGCTCATGCGCGGCCCCCGCACTTGCTTGCGTCTTCAACGCGAACGCCGATCCGGCGGATTTCCCAGTGAAGCGTCACGCCGCTTGTCTCTTTCACACGCGTGCGCACCTCTTCGCCGAGGTCTTCGATATCGGTGGCGGTCGCGTCGCCGGTGTTGATGAGAAAGTTGCAATGGAGTTCCGACACCTGCGCCCCGCCCTTGCGAAGCCCGCGGCAGCCCGCCGCGTCGATGAGCTGCCAGGACTTCTTGCCGTCCGGATTCTTGAAGGTGGAACCGCCCGTGCGCGTACGGATCGGTTGCGTTGCCTCGCGCGAGGCCGTGATCTCGTTCATGCGGGCGAGAATTTCCGCCTTGTCGCCCGGCGCGCACTGGAACAGCGCCTCCACGAAGATGATATCTTCCGGCGCACCGCTGTGACGGTAGCTGTAATCCATGTCGGCAAGCGTCAACACATGCCGCTCGCCCTTGCGGTCGATCGCGACGGCGGCGACGAGCACGTCCTTCGTCTCGCGTCCATAGGCACCTGCATTCATGCGCAGCGCACCGCCGATGGAACCGGGGATGCCGCGGAAGAATTCGAGCCCCGCGATGCCAGCTTCCTGCGCCGCGCGGGACACGGCAACGTCGAGCACCGCCGCGCCTGCGCGAACGCAGTCCCCCTCTTGAACGTCGATATTCATGAACTCGCGGCCGAGCCGGATGACGACGCCCGGCACGCCGCCTTCGCGGACCAGCAGATTCGAGCCGACGCCGACCACCGTCACGGGCACGTCTTCAGGTACGCCCTTCAGGAAGGCGGCAAGATCGTCGGCATCCGCCGGACGGAACAGAACTTCCGCATGACCGCCGACGCGGAACCAGGTGAGTGGCGCGAGCGGCGCATCGGCGATGAGCTCACCCCGCACGGGCGGCAGGCGGTCGAGCAGCGAGGAAGTGCGGGCTTTCGCAGCCATCATTTCTTCCTCCCCGGCTTCTTCGCCGCAGGCTTCGCTGTCGCAGGCTTCTTCTTGCCGAGCGCTTCGAGGTTCGCGGCAAGGTCGTTCGCCCAATAGGTGATGCTGCCCGCGCCGAGGCAGACAACGAGATCGCCGGGCTTCGCCACTTTCGCGATGAGACCCGGCAGCGCCTCCGGCCCTTCGAGCGGCATCACGTCGCGATGCCCGCGATCGCGAAGCCCCTGCACCAGCGCATCGCGGCTCGCGCCTTCGATGGGCTTCTCGCCCGCCTCGTAGACGTCGGCGACAATCACCGCATCGGCGTCGTTGAAGCAGGCGCAGAACTCGTCGAACAGATTGTGCAGCCGCGTGTAACGATGCGGCTGGACGACGGCGATGGTGCGCCCCGCACTCGCCGAACGCGCGGCTTGCAGCACCGCCGCGATCTCGACCGGATGATGCCCGTAATCGTCGTAAATGCGCACACCGTTCCATTCGCCCACGAAGGTGAAGCGCCGCTTGACGCCGCCGAAGCCTTCGAGCGCGGCACGGATCTGCCCGTCGCCGATGCCCATTTGCAGCGCGACGCCGATGGCGGCAAGGCTGTTCAGCATGTTATGCGTGCCGTGCATGGCGAGCCGCACGCCCTTCATCTCACGCGTCTCACGCGTCTTGCGGTCGGTGATCGCGACATCGAACACGTTGAAGCCGTCCTCGACGCGCGCATTCGTCGCGCGGATATCCGCTTGCGGGTTCGTGCCATAGGTCACGATGCGGCGGTCGCGCACGCGCCCGATCAGCGCCTGCACTTCCGGATGGTCGATGCACATGACGGCCGCGCCGTAGAAGGGCACATTCTCGACGAAGGTGAGGAAAGCGTCCTTCGCCGCCTCGAACGTCCCGTAGTAGTCGAGATGCTCGGGATCGATGTTCGTCACGATGGCGATGGTCGCCGGCAGCTTCACGAAAGTGCCATCGGACTCGTCCGCCTCCACCACCATCCACTCGCCCGCGCCGAGGCGCGCATTGGTGCCATAGGCATTGATGATGCCGCCATTGATGACGGTCGGGTCAATCCCCGCCTTGTCGAGAATGGCGGCGACCATGGACGTCGTCGTCGTCTTGCCATGCGTGCCGGCAATCGCGACACAGCTCTTGAGACGCATCAGCTCCGCAAGCATTTCCGCGCGCCGCACCACCGGCAGGAAGCGCGCCCGCGCCTCCATGAGTTCGGGGTTGTCGGCCCGGATCGCGGAGGAGACGACGACGACCTGCGCCTCCATCACATTCTCTGCCTTCTGGCCGATGAAGACCTCGATGCCGAGCGCCTTGAGGCGCTTCACATTGGCGCTGTCGGCGAGGTCGCTCCCCTGCACCTTGTAGCCGAGATTGTGCATGACCTCGGCAATACCGCTCATGCCGATGCCGCCGATACCGACGAAGTGGATGTTGCCGATGTCGAGAGGTGCCGGACGCATCATGCACCTCCGATCGCGAATTCGAGACTGTTGCCGCCGCTCTGCGCGATTTCCCCGCGCCCGCGACTGCGGAGCGTGCGATATTCGCCGCGACCCAGCGCTTCGACCAGATCGGCGAGATCGCGCACGGCATTGGGCTGGCCCTGAGCCTTCGCCGCCGCAGCAGCCGCTTCGAGATCGGCCGGGGCGGCGAAGAGCCGCTCGATACGCTGTGCAAACACTTCCTCGGTGAAATCCTTCTGTTCGATCATCCAGGCCGCGCCTGCATCCGCCAGATTCTCGGCGTTCGCCTTCTGGTCGTTGTCGAGCGAATGCGGCAACGGCACGAGGATCGAGGGACGCCCGATCACAGCAAGTTCGCTCACCGTCGAGGCGCCGGACCGTCCGACAACGAGATGACACGCGGCGATCCGCTCCGGCATGTCGTCGAAGAAGGAGTTGAGTTCCGCGTCGATGCCCGCTTCCGCATAGATGCGGCCAACGCGCTCGATATCCTCGGGCCGCGCCTGCTGCACCACGCGAAGGCGGCGGCGCATCCCTTCGGGCAGACGCGACAAGGAGACAGGAACGATGTCGCTCATCACGCGCGCACCCTGGCTTCCGCCGAAGACGAGGAGGCGGATATCGCCGCCCGGCTGCGGCGCATCGTAGGGCGCACCCGCTTGCGCGATAACGGCGTCGCGCACCGGATTGCCGGTGAGCACGAGCTTGCCCGCATCGCGGGCTTTCAGGAATTTCGGTTTGTCGAAGGTAGAGGCGATCGCCTCGACATGCGGCCCGACAAGGCGGTTCACCCGGCCGAGCACGGCATTCTGTTCATGCACGCAGGTCGGCACGCCGCGCAGGATCGCCGCCACGACGGGCGGCAGCGTCGGATAACCGCCGAAGCCGATCAGCGCCGCAGGCTTCACCCGCTGCAGGATCGCGAAGGAACGGGCGATCCCTGCGAGAATGGAGGGTGCCGCCCTCAAGAGGCCGGTGAGGCCCTTGCCCGACGGTGTCGCCGACGGAACGGCATAAATGTCCGCTTCCGGAAACAGACGGTCGAAACGCTGCACACGCTCATCCGTCATCAGCACGATCCTGCGGCCGCGGCGGCGCAATTCCTGAGCGAGCGCCTGACCGGGGAAAAGATGTCCGCCCGTGCCGCCGGCGGCAATGACGATGGGACCGCGGGGATAATGCGTCATGCGCCGATCCCCCGTCCGCTCTGCCGCGCGACATGGGAACCCGCGCGGCGGCGCGTCAGCGAGAGCAACATGCCCATCGCGAAGGCGAGCGCGAAGAGAGACGAGCCGCCATAGGAGATGAAGGGCAGCGTCATTCCCTTTGCGGGCATGAGGTTCACATTGACCGCCATGTTGATGAGCGCCTGCAACCCGAACAGCGCGACGAGGCCGCATGACGCGAATTGCACGAAGAGGTCCGGCTCGTCCAACGCGTGACGAAGTGTGCGGATCACGATGGAAGCGAAAATGCCGATGATGACGAGACCGGCGATGATGCCGTACTCCTCGGCCGCGACCGCAAAAATGAAATCCGTATGCGCATCTGGCAGAATGCGTTTCACGACGCCCTCGCCCGGTCCGCGCCCCATAATGCCACCTGCATTCACCGCATCGAGCGCCCGGTCGATCTGATACGTGTCGCCCGATTCCGGATTGAGGAAACGGTCGACGCGGCTCGCCACATGCGGCATCAGCGAGTAAGCGGAGATCGCCCCGACAAGCGCGAGCGTGGCAAGGGAACCTATCCACCCCCAGGACAGGCCAGCCATGAAGAGCATCGCACCAAAGACCATGGTGACGAGCATGAGCTGGCCGAAATCGGGCTGGATAGCGAGAACCGAAACCACCATGCCGAAAAGCCCAAGGCCGATCGCCGTGCCGGGCACGCCCGGCGTGCGCTGCGCCTCCGCGAAGAGCCATGCGACCAGCACGATGAAGGAGGGCTTCACGAATTCCGAGGGCTGCACGCCGAAGGGGCCGATCTGAAGCCAGCGATGCGCACCCTTCACCTCCGGCCCGATGAGCGGCGTGAGTGCCATGAGCACAAAGGCAACGGCGAAGACGGCGGCGGCGACGCGGCGCACTTGCCGCACATTGAGAAGCGACACACCGATCAGAACGCCGATGGACGGCAGAAGGAACGCCATCTGCCGATAGACGAAATGAAACGGCGGCAGGTGAATGCGGGTGGCGACCGCCGGGCTCGCCGCGAGCGCCAGCACGCCGCCCAGCAGCATCAGGCTGAACAACCCGGCCAGTGTCCACTTGTCGACAGTCCACCACCATTCGGCAAAGAGGCTGCGGTTGGTGCGCGCGAGACGGATCATGCCGCTGCCCCTCCCTTCGCCTTCAGGCGCTCCTGCACGGCCGCGCGAAAGACGTCGCCGCGCTCCTCGAAGCTCTTGAATTGATCGAAGGAGGCGCAAGCCGGCGAGAGCAGAACGACCTTGAGGTCCGCCTTGTCCGCCACCGCGTCGCGCGAGGCGGCTTCCACGGCGCGGTCGAGCGTACCGCACTGAATGGCCTCGACCTTGCCCTTCAGCGCCGCCGCAAAGTCATGCGCCGCATCACCGATGAGATAGGCCCGGCGCACCTTCGCGAACCAGGGCTCAAGCAAGGAGATGCCACCCTCCTTCGCCTTTCCGCCGATGATCCAGTAGATGTTGTCGTAGGTTGCCAGCGCCTTCGAGGCGGCGTCCGCATTGGTCGCCTTGCTGTCGTTCACGAAGCGCACGCCATCTGCCTCGCCCACGATTTCCATGCGGTGCGCAAGGCCGGGGAAGCTCTCGAAAGCGGCTAGGATGCGCTCGCGCTGATAGCCGAGCGCGCGGCCCACCGCATAAGCCGACGCCGCATTCTGCCAGTTATGAGTTCCCGCCAGCGTCTTTATTTCGCGCAGATCGCCCGCCTTCGCCGTCTGCGTGCCCGTGCTGTCGTAGATGATGCCCTCGAGCACGTAGATGCCACGGGACAGCGCCTTGCCGATCGAAACCGGCACGACCGCCTCCGCGCGCCGCGCGCTTTCGCGCGTGCAGATTTCCATGGTGATCGCATCGTCGGCGCCGATCACCGCCGTGTCGCCCTGCGCCTGCCGCGCGAAGATGCGTGCCTTTACGGCGGCATAGTGGTCAAGCGTGCCATGCCGGTCGATATGATCGGGCGTGATGTTGAGCAGCACCGCGACATCGGGTGCAAGTCCCGGCGCCAGGTCGATCTGGTAGGAGGATACCTCCACCACATAGACCGTCCCCTTCTGCGGCGGATCGAGATCGAGCACCGCGCGCCCGATATTGCCACCGACCTGTGCATCGCCGCCGCAACGCCGGATCATGTGTCCGATCAATGCCGTCGTCGTCGACTTCCCGTTCGTGCCCGTGACGGCGACGATGCGCGCCGGCACGCCGCTCGCGTTCACGGCGCGCTGGAAAAGTTCGATATCGCCGATGACTTCGACATTTGCCGCCCGCGCCTTCAGCACGGCTGGATGCGGTACCGGATGCGTCAGCGGAATGCCGGGGCTCAGGATGAGTGCCGAAAAAACGTTCCAGTCCCAGCCCGACGCATCGGCGAGCGCAAAGCCCGCCCGCGCCGCCTCCTCGCGTTTAGCCGGTGCATCGTC
This sequence comes from Parvibaculum sp., assembly GCA_014359855.1. Taxonomy (GTDB): domain Bacteria; phylum Pseudomonadota; class Alphaproteobacteria; order Parvibaculales; family Parvibaculaceae; genus Parvibaculum. The sequence continues at coordinate 967 of JACIYQ010000155.1, read as the reverse complement.
CCAGGCGAAAACCTTCGCGCCGCCGGCCTCGAGCGCGCGCACGGTCGCGAGGCCGGACTTGCCGAGTCCCAGCACCGCCACGTTCCGCTTGTCGAAGCCTGTCGCCGCGATCATCCCCTCACCTCAACTTCAGCGTCGCAAGGCCCGCCATGGCGAGCACGACCGAGATGATCCAGAAGCGCACGACGACGGTCGGCTCCGCCCAGCCCTTCTGCTCGAAATGATGATGCAGCGGCGCCATCCGGAAGACGCGCTTGCCCGTCAGCTTGAACGAGGCGACCTGCACGATCACCGACACCGCCTCGAGAACGAAGAGGCCGCCGATGATCGCCAGAACGAGTTCGTGCTTTGCCGCGACCGAGATCGCGCCCAGCGCCGCGCCGAGCGCAAGCGACCCCGTGTCGCCCATGAACACCATGGCCGGCGGCGCGTTGTACCAGAGGAAGCCGAGCCCCGCGCCGATCAGCGCCCCGCAGAAAACCGCAAGCTCGCCGGTTCCGGGCACGAAATGGATCTGCAGATAATCGGCAAACACCGCGTTACCGACGAGATAGACGATGAGGCCGAGCGAAGCGGCGGCGATCATCACCGGAACGATGGCGAGCCCGTCGAGCCCGTCGGTGAGGTTTACGGCGTTCGACGATCCGACGATCACCAGGGCGCCGAACAGGAAGAAGAAGCCGCCGAGCTGGATCAGCACTGTCTTGAAGAAGGGCACCGTCAGCGCCGTCTGCAAGGGTTCGCTCGACACCAGCACCAGCGCCCACATGGCGACGAGCGCGATCGCGAATTCAAACAGCAGCTTCACGCGGCCTGGAACGCCTTGCGGCGAAATCTTCGACACTTTCAGATAGTCGTCGGCAAAACCCACCGCGCCGAAACCGAGCGTCACGAAGAGCACGATCCACACATAGCGATTGCTCCAGTCCGCCCAGAGCAGAACGGATGGCACGAGCCCGACCAGGAT
>JACIYQ010000154.1 GCA_014359855.1 Parvibaculum sp. | reverse complement strand
CCTTTAAGGTCGGCGCAAAAAAGAACAGCAAAGAGGGAAGGTCGGAAGATGGATTTTTCGTTCACCGAAGAGCAGACCCTGCTCCGCAACACCGTGCAGAGCCTGCTCCAGGACAAATATGACTTCGACACGCGCCGCAAGGTCGCGAAGTCGGCTGACGGCTGGCGTCCGGAAATCTGGGCGCAGTTCGCCGAGCTCGGCCTTCTCGCCGCGCCCTTCTCCGAAGAGATGGGCGGCCTTGGCGGCGGCGCCATCGAAACCATGATCGTCATGGAAGAGTTTGGCCGCCACCTCGTCATCGAGCCCTATGTCGAGACGGTCGTGATCGCCGGCGGTTTCCTCCGCGAGGGCGGTTCGCCCGCGCAGCAGGAAGCCCACATTCCGGGCATCGTCGGCGGCGAGACGGTCTGGGCCTTTGCCTATGCCGAACCGCAGGGCCGCTACAATCTAGCGGACCTCACCACGACGGCGAAGAAGGACGGCTCGGGCTACACGATCAATGGCTGCAAGGCCGTCGTTCTCGGCGCTCCCTGGGCGCAGAAGATCATCGTGACGGCCCGCACCTCCGGCGGCCAGCGCGACCGTGACGGCGTCTCCATCTTCATCGTCGACAAGTCGGCGGCTGGCGTCTCGACGCGCGACTACCCGACGGTCGATGGCCGCCGCGCCTCGGAAATCACCTTCGAGAACGTGAAGGTCGATGCCGGCGCACTCATCGGCGCGGAAGGCAAGGGGCTGCCCCTCGTCGAGAAGGTCACCGATCAGGCGATCGCCGCTCTCTCCGCCGAGGCCATCGGCTGCATGAAGGAGCTCAACACCGCAACCGTCGAATACTGCAAGACGCGCAAGCAGTTCGGCGTGCCGATCGGCAAGTTCCAGGTGCTCCAGCACCGCATGGTCGACATGTTCATGGCCTATGAGCAGTCCGTCTCCATGACCTACATGGTCAACCTGAAGCTCACCGAAGGCGAGGCCGAGCGCACCAAGGCCGCCGCCGGCGCCAAGGTGCAGATCGGCAAGGCCGGCCGTTTCGTCGGCCAGCAGGCCGTGCAGCTTCATGGCGGCATGGGCATGACCGACGAGCTCAATGTCGGTCACTACTTCAAGCGCCTGACGATGATCGACACGCAGTTCGGCAACATCGACTATCAGCTCAAGCGCTATTCCGAAGCCGCGTAAGCAGCTTCGATCCAGAACGCAAAAGGCCGCTCTCCGGAGCGGCCTTTTTCATTCGAGGGTGCGCTTCAGGCGCGTCGCGAGACGGACCGTACGCGCAGCCGCTGCGGCGGCAGCACGCATTCGGCCTGCGTACCCAGGCCGAGCTGGCTCTTCAGTTCGAAGCGGCCGCCATGGACCGCAAGCAGGCCCTTCACGATGGAAAGGCCGAGGCCCGAGCCCTTGCCCGGCTGGGCGAGGCCGGAGGCGCCTTGCGTGAAGGCGTGCAGAACCTTTTCGATCTCGGGTTCGGCGATGCCCGGCCCGTTGTCGTGAATGCCGAAGCGGAGTTCCCCGCCGGCCTCCATCCGCGCGAACATGCGCACCTCCGCGCCGGGTGGCGAGAATTTCACCGCATTGGTGAGCAGGTTGATCCAGGTCTGGCGAAGGGCGCGGGCATCGCCATAAACGATCGGCAGTTCGGGCTCGAAATCGGCGACGATGCTCACGCGCTGCGCCTGCGCCCTGATCTCGACGATGCGGCGGCAATCTTCCGCAAGCTGGACGATGTCGACATCTTCTTCGGTGATCTGGAAGCGCCCCGCCTCGATGCGCGAAAGGTCGAGCACATCGTTGATGAGACCCAGCAAGTGCTGGCCCGAGCGGTTGATATCGTTCGCATATTCCTTGTAGGTCGGCACGGTATGCTTGCCGAAGATTTCCGACTCCATCACCTCCGAGAAGCCGATGATCGCATTGAGCGGCGTGCGGAGTTCGTGGCTCATATTGGCGAGGAAATGCGATTTCGCGCGGTTCGCTTCCTCGGCGCGCGCCCGCGCCGCGTCGGAATCGCGCTTCGCCTTGAACAACTGCTCGATGAGACCCGATTTGTCCTCCCTGAGCGTGATCGAGTGGAGCATGATCCCGTTAAGCCGTGCCGTGAGCTGGGCCAGCAGCACGACGAAGACGGCGAGCACCGCGGCAAGCGAAAGATGAAGCACATCGCCATAGGAGAGGAGGCGCCACGTTATCGCCGCTGTAATGGGCATCACCGTGGCATAGAAGGCCGGCGTGTAGCAGGCGGTGATCAGCGAGACGGGCGCAACGACGACAAGAAGCGCGGAAAGGACGTAAGCCTGCAGGACTTCGTTCTCGGGGACCCAGAAGAAATAAGCCGTGGAAGCGATGCTCGCGGAGAACATGAACCCGACGGCCACAATGCGCCGCTCCCAGGCCGCTATGTCCCCGTGTCCCGGATGCGCCGCCATGAAGGCAAGTATGTTCTGCCGGTTGAGCCAGGCGGCCGCGAAGACGAGCAGAACGGGAACGGTAAGCCAATACCACGCAACCGATCCGGCAAAACACGCCGTATAGGGGATCATCAGAAGCGGAAAGGCATAGGGCATCGGAAGCTTCTGGCTCTCGACGAACATGCGCATCTGCTCGAGTCGGGTTTCCGGGCGCAGCGGTTCGCCGGTCGCGGAGCGCGGCATGAACAGCGACAGCCACTGCCGCCATCCAGCGCTTTTGCCCTCCGAAGCCGCCTCACCGCGAGATTCTGCGTCCAGACATGCGTTTTGCGGCGCGGTTTCGTTCTGCCGCATTTCGCCGGCTGTCATTGATGTGCCCTTTTTGGCCGCCCAGGCCACCTGTCGTGCGGTGACCTGCACATGCAGGCACCGTGATAGCGAGGCTCGGCGAAAATCCTTAATAAGGTTTTCCGAGAAATGGTTAAGGCAGCATAATCGGACTGGATACACCGCATTTTTGGCGTATGAGACGCCGAGACAACAGACAGCAGAACAAAATGCACACAGGAGAGGCAGCCCGGCGATGAGTGATCCCCTGATTTTCGAAAAGAACGGCCCGGTCGTCACCTTGACCATCAACAGGCCCGAGAGCCG
>JACIYQ010000153.1 GCA_014359855.1 Parvibaculum sp. | reverse complement strand
ACAGGAACGCGCTGATCGAGGCCGTGACGCGCGAAGACGTGGCGCGCGTCGCAAGGCGGCTGCTGAAGCCGGACGAGCTTCTGGTCACGATCGTGGGCAAGCCGAACCTCTCGCCCGAGCCGGAAGGACTGCCGGCGACGGACGACATGGCGCCCCCTCCGCCGGGCGGGCCCACGGAAGGCCATCACTGAGGGAACCGCCTCGGCTTCCCGGGTGTTTCCGTTCTTGTTACGCTCTCCCCCCGGGCCTCGCGATTCCGGTCGCACGGGCCTCCTCCGGAATGTTGGAACGAGTATGATGGCCGATACCGACCTGCCTTACCGCCAGTCCCTGGACAATTGCTTTGCCGAGGCGATCGGCGGTGGCGGCCTTTCGCGCGAAAGCTACGGCAAGGCGCTCGCGCGCGCCGAGGAGGCGCTTTCCTGGCTGCGCAAGGCGCATGAGAGCGGCGAACTGCCTCTGCTTCGCGTGCCGGCGCGCCGCGACGACTTCGCGCGGATCGAGGAAGTGGCCGAAGGGCTGCGCAACGACACGACGGATATCTTCATTTTCGGCATCGGCGGTTCGGCCCTGGGCGCGCAGGCGCTGGCGCAGCTCACCGGCTGGGGCACCCAGGCAAACGTCCAGAAGGGCGTCCGCATCCACATCCCCGACAATCTCGATGCCACGACGATGGATACCGTGTTCGCGAATGCGGATCTGCGCACCACGCGCTTCCTTGTCGTCTCGAAATCGGGCGGCACGGTCGAACCCGCGATCCAGACGCTTTCGGCGATGAGCGCCATCGCGGAGGCGGGCGGCGCGAAATACATGAAGCATCACTTCGCCGTGCTGACCGAGCCCGCGAAGAACGGCAAGCCGAACCCGATGAGGGCACTTGCGGAAGCGCAAGGCTTTCCGACGCTGGAGCATGACCCGGGCGTTGGCGGGCGCTATGCGGTGCTCACCAATGTGGGGCTGCTGCCTGCCTGTCTGATGGGGCTCGACATCGAAGCGGTGCGCGAGGGCGCGGCGTCCGTACTGGCGCAGGTGCTGGACGGCCGCCCGGCCGGGGGCGTCGCCCCCGCCGCGGGCGCGGCGCTTTCCGTTGCCATGGCGGAGGAGAAAGGCGCCTCCATGTCGGTGGTCCTTGCCTATGCGGACCGGCTTGAGCGTTTCCTCGCCTGGTATTGCCAGCTCTGGGCCGAAAGCCTCGGCAAGGATGGCAAGGGCACGACGCCCGTGAAGGCGCTCGGCCCCGTCGACCAGCATAGCCAGTTGCAGCTCTGGCTCGCCGGGCCGAAGGACAAGCTCTTCACCGTCTTCATGACGGAGACGAAGGGCAAGGGCCCGAAGGCGCTGCCGGATGTTGCGGCAGGAACGGCATTCGATTTCCTCGGCGGGCACACGGTGGGCGATCTCGTCGAGGCCGAACAGCGCGCGACAGCGGACACGCTGGCGAAGAACGGCCGGCCGGTGCGGAGTTTCATGCTGCCGGCCCTCGACGAACGCACGCTCGGCGGCCTTTTCATGCATTTCATGCTGGAAACGATCGTCGCGGGTCGCATGCTCGGCGTCGATCCGTTCGATCAGCCGGCGGTCGAAGAGGGTAAAATTCTCGCACGGAAATATCTCGCCGAGGGGAAGGGCTGACATCGTCATGACCGGGGGCGCAGGCCGTATCAGGCGGCTCAGCGAAGGCACGATCAACCGCATCGC
>JACIYQ010000152.1 GCA_014359855.1 Parvibaculum sp. | reverse complement strand
GCGATGCGGTTGGAATGGCCGCCAAGCTTGGCGTAACTCGCGACCCGCTTCTTCAGGCTGCGCGCCTTGCCGACATAGAGAAGCTCGCCCTTCGCGTCGTACATGCGGTAGACGCCGGGGCTGTCGGGCAGAAGCTTCACCTTCTCCGCGATCAAGACGGCGCCCGAGGACGCCGGGGCGGGCGTCTCCTGGCCGGAATCGGTTGTCTCGCCGCTGTCGCTCATATCGCCCTGTATAACACCGCCCGCTGTCCGGAGCTTTCCTCTGGCGTGGGGCCTGCCCTGCGCAAAGCCGAGGATTTCACCGGATTCGTTGAACCTTCCAGACCCCCACCCCAAAAATTTCCGCTTCCCGGCAATTTTTGGGCCTCCCCGCAAGGGGGAGGCGAGGACGGGTGGCGCAGGGATGAAGGGCGCCGGAAACATCCCTCCAGACCTGTGGATAAGTTTGTTGACAGAGTTGGGCCCCGAATTGGCTCCGATCCGCCAAGGTCTTGTAATAATTAAGATTTGTGACGCCGCCTTAAAACCCGTCCCGTTTTAAGGCATTGAAACATATGGGTTTTTCTGACCTATGGTATTCGCCGTTTCACTCAAGGGGAGGGGCGGCGGAGTCTGCCCGGCCCGGTTCACCCTTGAGTGCGCTGCTGTGCACAAACCTTCCGTGTGCGGCGTTTGAAATCCCCAAACCGTTGATTCCATTGCCGCTTTCCAGAGAGCTTGCAGCGTCAGGAATGATGGCGCACGCGCTCGATCTCGACGCCCACGCTGGCCGCCTCGGGAATGGCGGCCAGTTTCTCCACCCGGACGCGCGCCACACGCACCCGCTCGTCCTCGAGGCAGGAACCCGCGATCCGCTCGGCCAGGCTTTCGACGAGGTTCAGATGTCCCTCGGCGACGATGGATCTGATGCGTTCCACCACGATCGCGTAGCAGACGACATTGTCGAGGCTGTCGCCATGCACGGCTTCCGCGACGGTGAGGTCGATATTGACGCGGACCGGCTGGGTGCCGCCCTTTTCGTGCTTGTAGACGCCGATATGCGCGTCGAGCAGGAGGTCGCGCACGAAGACGTGGCGGGTGGCCCGTTCGGCATTCGCGATCTTCAGGGAGGTTACGTTTTCTGGCTGGCTCATGCCGAGAGTTCTACTCCGAAATGCCGGTCACGTCGGGCGTTTCCCAGGCGAGGTGCTGGCCGCCGTCGAGCGCGATCATCTGCCCGGTCATGGCGGGCGAGGCGAGGATAAACCGAAGTGCCGTGCAAATCTCCTCCGGCGTGGTGCCGCGCTGGAGAATGGTCGCGCTCGTCTGACGCTCGAAATCCGCCGCCGACTGACGCGCATTCGCCAGGGTAGGGCCGGGGCCGATGCCATTGACGCGGATGCGGGGCGCGAGCGAGCGGGCCATGACCTGCGTCATGTCCCAGAGCGCCATCTTGCTGATCGTGTAGGAAAAGAAGCGCGGCGTGGGCGCCCAGACGCGCTGGTCGATGATGTTGACGATGTTGCCCGCGACGCCGGCGGGAAGCTGCGCCGCGAAGGCCTGTGCGAGAAAGGCGGGCGCGCGCAGGTTGACGTCCATGTGCTCGCGCCAGGAGGCCGCCGTCATGGTGGCGGCTTCGTCGGGCTTGAATTCCGAGGCGTTGTTGACGAGGAGGGAGAGGGGCCCGAGCGCCTTTACCGCGCCGGGCACGAGGGAGGCGGTGGCCTCCTCGTCCGCGAGGTCGGCCTTGAGGATGACGGCACGCGCGCCTTTGGCTTCGATTTCGCTCAGGACTTCGCGGGCCTCCTCGTCCGCGCGGTCGTGGCGGATGCAGAGCGCGACGGACCATCCGTCCTCGGCGAGCGCGAGCGCCATGGAACGCCCGATGCGGCGGGCGGCTCCCGTTACCAGTGCGGCTTTCGGTTCGGTCAAATCGCTTCTCTCACAATGCGCCGGGCATGTGGCCCATGGCGAACATGGCATAGAGATAGGCACCATAGCCCGCAAGGAAGAAGACGCCGGCACCGCGCCCGACCTTTCCGCCCGTCATGGCGAAGGGCAGGAGCACGACCACCGCCGCGAGCATCACCCAGAGATGGAAGGTCAGGAAGTCCGGCGAAACGGGCAGCGGCCCGATGAGCGCGGTGACGCCGAGAATGGCGAGAATGTTCATGATGTTGCTGCCGACGATATTGCCCACGACGACGTCGTCGTTGCGGCGGTAGACCGCCATGACCGAGGTCGCAAGCTCCGGCAGTGAGGTGCCGACGGCGATGAGGGAGAGGCCGATCACCGCGTCCGATACGCCGAAGACCTGCGCGATCTCGGTGCCACCGTCGACGACGAGACGGGCGCCGATGGGCAAGCCGACGATGCCGATGAGGAGTTTCACGGCGATGGCGCGGCGCGAGAGGTTCGAGGGATGAATGCCGCCGTGCGGGAGTTCGTGCGTGTCGACCGCCGGCGCGGGAACGATATCGGCATCGGCTGCCGCAAGGGGCGGGGGCGTGTGCGGGTTCATCCGCGCGTCCCAGCCCGAATAGACGAGATAGGCGGTGAGGAGCGCGAGCAGCAGGATGCCCTGCCAGAAACCGAGCGGGCCGGCGAAGCAAAGCACGATCAGCAGCACGCTTGCCGCCATCATGACGAGCATGTTGTGCGGGACCGTGCGGCCGGTGCAGGCGATCGGCATGATGAGGGCGGGCAGGCCGAGGATGAGCAGGATGTTCGCGATGTTGCTGCCGACGACATTGCCGATGGCGATGCCCGGCGATCCGGC
>JACIYQ010000151.1 GCA_014359855.1 Parvibaculum sp. | reverse complement strand
AGCCCGTCGGCGACGCCCTTGTAGTCGAGCAAGTAGCGCGGATGCGGCACCAGGACGTGAGTGGCAAATCCGCCGGCGACCTGGATGCCGAGATTGCGCGGCTTGTTGCAGAGGTGCTCTTCGCCGCGCTTGCAGGTCGGGCATTCGCCGCAGCCGGTCCACGGATAGGCGACGCGGTGCGCGCCGATCTCGACGCCTTTGGCGTCCGGCCCGGCCGCGACAACCTCACCCTCGATCTCGTGGCCGAGCGTGAAGGGCAATTGGCGCCCGCCTCGGACGTCGAGCTGATTGCCGCCGCCCATGTCGAAATGGCCGTCATGGATGTGAACGTCCGAATGGCATACGCCGCAATGCGTTACCTTGAGCAGCACCTCGGTGCCTTTCGGCTCCGGCGTCGCGCTCTCGACGATCTGCAAGGGCTGGCCGTATTCGACGATGGCTTCGGATTTCATGGGGAACGCCTCCTGAACGCTACGTTTCTGGCTGCCGGGCGGCTCGTTGACCGACAATGTGGCACGCGGCGTGCGGTGCCACAACCTTGCTTGCGCCCGTTTCAGCGGCTCGCCGCGAAGGCGCGCGCGAGAGCGCAGAATGCTTCGACGCTGAGCTCTTCCGCTCGTCTCGTAGGCTCGATCCCGGCTGCCTCCAGGAGAGGCAGCGGGTCGTGGCCGAGCGACTTGAGGCTTGCCCGAAGCATCTTGCGCCTTTGTCCGAAGGCAGCGGCGACAACACGCTCGAGCAGACGGGGATCGGCCTCGGCAAGCGGCGTGGCGCGGGGTACGAGCTCGACGAGGGACGATGTCACCGCCGGCGGCGGCGTAAAAGCCCGGCGGTCGATGTCGAAGAGGATGCGCGGGCGCGCGCGCCACTGCGCCAGAACGGCAAGCCGTCCATAGGCCTTGCCGCCCGGCTGCGCGACGATCCGCTCCGCGACCTCCCGCTGGAACATCAGCGTCAGGCTGTCGTACCAGGGGGGCCATGGCTCGGTTTGCAACCAGCCGACCAGCAGTGGCGTCGCGATGTTGTAAGGAAGGTTCGCGACGATCCGCGCCGGCGCCTTCACAAGGGTCTTCATGTCCGTCGCGAGCGCATCCCCTTCGACGATCGTGAGGCGACCGGGATAGGCCGCCGCGATTTCCTCCAGAGCGGCAATGCAGCGCCTGTCGCGCTCGATCGCGACGACGCGGCGCGCACCTTCCTCAAGCAGGGCCCGCGTCAGGCCGCCGGGGCCGGGGCCCACTTCGAGCACATCATGGCCCTCAAGCGAGCCTGCGGACCGGGCGATGCGCCCGGTGAGGTTGAGGTCGAGCAGAAAGTTCTGCCCGAGGGATTTCTGGGCGGCGAGGCCGTGCCGGGCAATGACCTCGCGCAGGGGCGGCAGCGCGGGAGCCGTCATGCTGCGTTCGCCCGGCAGCGTACGATCCCGTCCGCCATGCGGATCGCTTCGATAAGGCTCCCCGGATGTGCTTGCCCGCGCCCGGCGATGTCGAGCGCCGTACCGTGATCCGGCGACGTTCGCACGATCGGCAGACCGAGCGTCGTATTGACCCCATGTTCGAAGTCGATCGTCTTGAGCGGGATCAGGGCCTGGTCGTGATACATGCAGAGCACCGCATCGTAATGTGCCCTCGCGGCGGCATGGAATAGCGTGTCGGCCGGAGCAGGTCCGCGAAATTCAGCGTCCGGAACATGTATTCGCATGGCCTCGATAGCGGGGGCGACGATCTCGATTTCCTCGCGCCCCAGATGCCCCTCTTCGCCGGCATGCGGATTGAGTGCGGCCACGGCAATCCGCGGGCAGCCGATCCCGAAATCGCTGGCGAGAGATCGGGCCAGGATCACGCCCTGATCGACAATCGTCTGAACGCTGAGCGCCGCCACCGCCTCCCGAAGCGATAGGTGGACCGTCACCGGCACGACCCGGAGCCCCGGGCAGGAGAGCATCATGACGGGCGTCGCTCCGCCAGACCGCTCGGCAAGGTATTCCGTATGACCGGGCATCGTGAGGCCCGCTTCGTAGAGCGCCCGCTTGTGGATCGGATTGGTGACGATGCCGGCGGCCTTGTCCTGAAGGACGAAGTCGCAGGCAAGATCAATGGACGAAAGCACCGCCGCCGCATTTGCGGCGGACAACCTGCCGGGCACCGGTTTTTCTTCAAGCGGGACCGGGAGAGACAGAACGGGCAGGGCAGCCGGAAAGACCGTCGCTGTTTCTTCAGGTGCCTCGATATCTCGAACGGGCACATCGATGCCGAGACTCAACGCCGTTTCGCGATAGAGAGAGGCATCTCCCACAACGAAGAAGGGAGGAAGAGAACTGCTGCCGCGTCCAATCCAGGCTTTGAGCGTGATCTCCGGGCCGATTCCAGAGGGTTCCCCCATCGTCAGCGCGAGCGGCAGCACAAGGTCGTTGTCACGCATCATTTTCGGCACCCAGCGGGCCGCGTGCTGTGGGGGGCGGCGTCAGCGATAGACGACAACCGCGTCGCGCCGCAGATCACGCAGGTGACGGCGGCCCATCATCGATAGCTGCTGCTCGTAAAGCGTGTTGTCAATCTGCTCCCGCGTCGGCATCTCGCCCTGAGCAGCCTTGTGTCCACAGATCACCAGCATTTCGACACCTTGCTCGGAACGGATCGGGACAGTGGCTTTACCGACCGGAACGCCGGAAATCGCTTGCCGGGTCTGAGCGGGTAGCCTCCCGGCAATAATGGTTTCGGGCGGTGTCGACTGGCCGCTCACATATTTGGCGATCAATTTTGCTGCTTCGTTACACGACGAGACCTGAGCGCGGAACTCTTCCGCCTCACGTGCACGCCTCGCCACCGCCTGCTGGTTGGCGTCCGGCGTCAGCGGCAGAACAACCCTCATCAATGAATATTGATCCATCATCGGGTCGCCGCCGGTGTTTGTCTGCATGGCCTTGAGCTGAACGATATAGAAGCCGGTAAGCGTCCGGATCGGGTCGGAGACCATGCCAGGCTGCATCCGGGTGACCACCTCGCTCACCTTGTCAGGCAATTGGCTGGCATGGACCCAACCGATATCTCCGCCATTGGCGGCAGACGCGGACTGACTGAACTGCCGCGCCACGGCTTCGAAGGGGGCGCCCTGGCGAATTTGTTCCACGAGCCTTTGCGTACCGGCTGCGATTTCTTCCGCATGCGCCGGATTGTCGAAAGTAATGAGAATTTCCGACACGAGATACCGTGGTTGTCCGGATTCCTCCTCGAGCCGCCGCATAACCTCTTCGATTTCGCCTTCTCCGACCGTAACGAGAGGGCCAAACCGTTGCTGGATGACACGGTTCCAGGCGATGTCGTTGCGAATTTGCGCTTCGAGAGTGGAGCGTGTAACGCCACCTGCTTCCAATGCTTTGGAAATCTGATCCACAGACATGTTTGAGCGCTGCGCGATCCGCTCGAACGCCTTGTC
>JACIYQ010000150.1 GCA_014359855.1 Parvibaculum sp. | reverse complement strand
AATGAAAAACATTTCTCATGACGAACAGCACCGGCACAGTATCAGGGCAGAGGTTGCGGTGTTGATCGCCGAACTTCCAGCCAGTGATCATCATGTCGGGCGCCCGGCCCGCGGCCATCCAGGCGAGCGCCTTGGCGGCGGCCTCGTGATAGGCGCCGTCATAGCGGTTGATGGCGGTCACCCCGAGGCCCTTTTCGCTGACTGCGTCGAACATCTTCTGAAACGGCAGGTCGGAACCGCAGAGGAACGAGATCACCAACGCGACATCTGTCGCCGCATGGGCGCGGCGGGCACTGCCGAAGCCGAGGACGGAGGCGGAGGAGAGACCTCCTGCAACGAACGTGCGGCGGGTGGAAGCAAAACCTGCAGGCATGGCCCGTTCTCGGTTTCAGAGGGGGATGAGCTTGCTGCTAGTGTCTCGCCCGGCGGTAACCGGCCAATGTCATTCGAATGAATTCTGGATGAACGGGCACCTGTTGGCCTCAGGCGAAGTCGAAGAACACCGGCTGGTGGTCAGACCCCTGCGCCTCGTTGTCGATCCAGGCCCGCTTCACCCGCGGCGCCAGATCCGCGGTGACGAAGCAATGATCGATGCGCTTGCGGATGCCGCAGAACTCGATGGAGTAGCCGTCGCTTTCGCCGTGACCGGCCGCGACCCAGGCATCGGCGAATCCATGGACATAGCTCAGCCTGCCATGGCTGCCAGATGTGCCAAGAAACTTGTCGTATTCAGAACTGTCCGGCGCGAAGTTGAAGTCGCCCATGAGGATGACGGGTGTCGGCATCGGCGGCGCCGGCCGGTCGAACCATCCGTCGGCGAAGGGTCCGCCCCAGGTCGCGCCGGTCGCGGGCCCGTCGAGAAGGACACGCTTCGCGGCCTCGATCTGCGGTAGCCTGGTCTCGGGCCCGATGTGGTCGAAATGAACCGAGGCGAAGCGCAAAGGGCCGAGCGGAGTTTCGATCACCGTCTCGATCATCGCGCGGCGCGAATGCACCTGATGCACGAAGGCCGACTTCGGCAGCAGATGGTTGGCCGAGGACAGGATGGGCCAGCGCGACAGCACCATGTTGCCGAATTGCCGACGCCGGTGGACGATGGTGCCGTTGACCTCTTCCGAGGCGTCGGCGTCGATTCCGGGGCCATAGACCCAGTGCATTCCGGGCATCCGCGCGGCGATCTCGGTGACCTGATCGACCATGGCGGACCGGGCGACGTGCCGGTCGACCTCCTGCAGCGCCACGAGGTCGGCTGCACCGATCTCGGCGACGGTCCGGTCCAGGTCGAATCGACCGTCCTTCCCGACCCCGTATTGGATATTGTAGCTGGCGCAGAGCATGGTCTCGTCCTCGTCCCGAATGCATATGTCCGGCGCATAGGCGCCGAGTGTGAACTTCATGTGTCAATCGGCATCCAATCGGGCCCCAAGGCCATCGCATTTGGCCGAAGACGGATGGTGCGTAGGCGTCGGACCATCCGGATCGCTTTCTTTTCCGCGAGATGGGGAGTTTCGGGCGTGCGGTTCGAAGCAGGTTGAGGGTGACGCGGCGGAGGATAGCAAGGGTTTCGGGGCCGTTGTCCTTGCGGTTGCGGGCCTGATCCTCGTCCAATGTCGCGTCGAGGACTCAGTGCAGGGAGGTCTCGATCGCCCGGTGCGCCTGGACGGCGCGGGCGAAACGTTCGGGCGTGAGGCAGGCCGAAGGGGGGTAGTAGCGGGTGGTGAGCGGCCAGCCCGCCACTGGTGCGAGGGCGGCCCCGAAGGATATCACCGCCGAGGCCGCGTCGAGATGGACTTCAGCGTGATGTGTCGCGCCGAGCCGG
>JACIYQ010000015.1 GCA_014359855.1 Parvibaculum sp. | reverse complement strand
CGAGCATGGACTTCAAGGGCGACCCCTTCCTCTTCATCGAGAGCATTCCGGCCGCCGAAACGCGCGGCTATATCGAGCGCGTCGTCACCAATTACTGGATCTACAGCGAGCGCCTCGGCCAGCCCGTCGGCTCGCTCGACGCGTCCGCCTCGGGCGCCTGGCCGGTCTACAAGCCGGTGCGCTGAACCGCTTTCCCCTAACGTCGCGACTCCTTCGATTTTTTCGTTTATATGAACCTTTCCTCCCGCTTGAAAGGTTCCGCCATGCCCGGCATCGACGAGACGCGCGACTTCATTCCACTCAATATCGCCGTCCTGACCGTGTCGGACACGCGCACGCATGAGGACGACAAGTCCGGCGATATCCTCGCCGAGCGGATCGAAAAGGCGGGCCATGCGGTCGCCGCGCGGCGCATCGTGCAGGACGACATGGGCCTCATCCGCGCCGCCCTCAAATCCTGGATCGCCGATCACCGCATCGACGTCGTGATCTCGACCGGCGGCACCGGCCTCACCGGGCGCGACGTCACGCCGGAAGCCTTCCAGTCCGTCTACGACAAGGAAATCGAAGGCTTCGCGGCCCTCTTCCACCGCATCTCCTACGAGAAGATCGGCACCTCCACGATCCAGTCGCGCGCGACGGCGGGCGTGGCGCAAGGCACCTATCTCTTCGCGCTGCCGGGTTCGCCCGGCGCCTGCAAGGACGGCTGGGACGAAATCCTCGTCCATCAGCTCGACTATCGCTACCGCCCCTGCAACTTCGTCGAGATCATGCCGCGCCTCGAGGAACACAAGCTGAGGAAGTGACCGCACTTTTCCGTTGTGCGTTTCTCCCTCTCGCGGCACGATTCAGCCCGGAGCGGGAATCACGGATGCGGGAGGCCGGACGGTGTTCAAGGAATTCAGGGAATTCGCCCTCAAGGGCAATGTGCTCGACATGGCTGTCGGCATCATCATCGGCGCCGCCTTCACCACCATCGTGAGGTCGCTCGTCGACGACATCATCATGCCGCCTCTCGGCGTCATGCTGGGTGGTGTCGATTTCACCGATTATTTCATCGCGCTCACCGCGGGCGATGCCCCGGCAACGCTCGCCGAGGCGCAGGCTGCCGGCACTCCCGCGCTCGCCTATGGCAAGTTCGTCAACGCGATCCTGCAATTCACCATCGTCGCCTTCGCGCTCTTTCTCGTCATCCGCCAGATGAACCGGCTGAAGGCGCGCATCGCCAAGGGCGAAACGGCGCCTCCCGCCGCCCCGCCGCGCCAGGAAGTGCTGCTGGAGGAAATCCGCGACGCGCTCCGGGCGAAGGGCTGAGGCGGGGACGCTACCCGCGCCGCCATTTCACGAGGTCCTTGCCCTCGTCGATATCGGCGAGCGTCGCGACCATTGCCACGCTCATGCTCTGCCTGCGGATATTCTTCAGCGTATCGTTCATCGTCTGCGCGCTTGACCAGCGCACGCCGTTGAATATCTCGCGCACGCGCGGGCGGCGGCGCAGTCCCACGAGCCAGTAGCCGCCATCGTCGGCCGGGCCGATGACCGCGTCATGGTTCCCGAGCGCGGCAAAGGCAGCGGCGATGTGGTGGCGTTCGATGCCGGGAATATCCGCGCCGATAATGACGACGGGTCCGGGCGGCAGGTCGCGGAAGAGCGCCCCCATGCGGGCGCCGAGGTCGCCCTCACCTTGCGGGATGCAGGGAATGCCGTCGGGCCAGATGCCCCGCTCATGCACCGCGCGGTCGGGCGAGACCGCGATCGCGGTCCGCCAGCGCGGATCGTGCCCGACGCGGCGGACGAGGCTTTCGCTTGCCGAGCGGAAGAAGCGCAGCGCCTCCGGCCCGCCGACGTCCCTCGCGAGCCGCGTCTTCACACGGCCGATCAGCGGCTGCTTCGCCATGATCACGAGTTGCGGGTCGAGGGACACCTACTGATAGACCTTCGCAATCACCTTCGGCGGCACGCGCAGATAATAAAGCGCGAGACAGAAGAGATTGCGGGAAGTGCGTGCGAGGAAACCGTCCCTGAGGTAACGCGCCGGGCTCGTCACGGCTGGCGTGCGGAACATCACGAGCCGCTTGCGCGGAATGCGCCGAACGAGGTCCACATCCTCCATCAGCGGCAGATCGCGAAAGCCGCCGAGCTTCTCGTAGAGCCGCCGGTTGATCAGCAGCCCCTGGTCGCCATAAGGCAGCTTCATCAGCGCGCAGCGCAGCGCCACCATGCGTTCGATCAGCCGCGCCCAGCCGGAGAAATCGTCAAGCGCGAAGCGGAACGAAGCCGCCATCTCGCCGTCGCGGAAGCGCCCGCTCTCGATCTGTTCGAAAAATTTCCCGACCTCGGCAACCCAGCCGGGTTCGAGCACCGTGTCGGCGTGAAGAAAGAGAAGCCAGTTGCCCTTCGCCGCCTTCGCACCGGCGGCGAGTTGCGGCCCCCGCCCCTTCGGCGCGCGCACGAGCTTCGCGCCGGCCGCCTCGACGATCTCCAGCGTCTCGTCGCCTGAGCCGCCATCCACCACGATCACTTCCTGCACGAGCCCGCGCACGGCGGCGGGTACCAGCGGCGCCAGCGTCCGGGTCAGGGTCTCTTCGGCATTCAGGGTCGGAATGATGACGCTCAGCATGGCGCGCATCATAACGATCCGCGCGTTTTAGCCAAATTTCTTCAAGGACAGAGATAATGTTCTTGTTTTGTTCTTATGTTTCCCTATACTCATGGCCATGACGACGAGTCGCGAAACAGCGCCCCCCGGCCACCCCGCGCACCCTGCCAATTCCCCGGTTGGCAACCGCGCGGCCAAGCGGCCCCACGGGCTCCCGGACCACCGCCCCCTCCCCCGCGGGGCCGCCCTCGTACCCCCGAGCGTCCGCGAGCCTTATCTGCCCGAGAGCGGCCGCCGTGGCCGGGGCGCGCTGACCAACAGGAGCGGCCGCTACGAGCCGCAATCGCGCGAACTCGCCGATGACGGCTGGGACAATCTCGAAGACGTGCCTGCCCTGAAGACGCAGGTGACGGAAGAGAGCCCGCGCCACATCATCACGCGCAATGCCTCGCCGGACATTCCCTTCGACCGCTCGATCAATGCCTATCGCGGCTGCGAGCATGGCTGCGTCTACTGCTTCGCGCGGCCGGCCCATGCCTATATGGGCCTTTCGCCGGGGCTCGATTTCGAGAGCAAGCTCTTCGCCAAGCCCAATGCCGCGCAGTTGCTCGAAAAGGAACTCTCGCGCGAGGGCTACGAGGTCGCGCCCATCGCCATGGGCACCAACACCGATCCCTATCAGCCGATCGAGCAGCGCTATCGCATCACGCGGAGCATCCTCGAAGTGCTCTCGGCCTATAACCACCCCGTCACGATCCTCACGAAGTCGGCGCGCATCGTGCGCGACATCGACATTCTCTCCTCGCTTGCGGAACGCAATCTGGTGCGCGTCGCGCTCTCGGTCACGACGCTCGATGCGAAGCTCGCCCGCGCGCTCGAACCGCGCGCCTCCACGCCCACGCGCCGCATCGAGGCGATCGGGCTCCTGTCGGAGGCCGGCATTCCGGTCGGTGCGATGATCGCGCCCATCATCCCGGCCCTGAACGACATGGAGATCGAGAAGCTTCTCACCGGCGTCGCTTACGCGGGCGCGCGCGATGCGAACTTCGTCATCCTTCGCCTGCCGCTCGAAATCCGCGACATCTTCGTCGAATGGCTGCATGAAAACGTGCCGGACAAGGCCACCCACGTCATGTCGCTCATCCGCCAGATGCGCGGCGGCAAGGACTACGACGCGAAATGGGCCGAACGCCAGTCCGGCACCGGGCCCTACGCCTGGCAAATCGCACGCCGCTTCGAAATCGCCTGCCGGAAACTCGGCATCGCCTACCGCTCGCGCGACACCACCGCCCTAGACCGCTCCCGCTTCCTCGTCCCCGGCAGAGGGAAGCAACTGGATTTGCTGTGAGAGAGCAAAACTAAAAGCAAAGCGTCACCCCGGCAAAAGCCGGGGCCCATGTGCGGAACGGCAAACACATGAGTTACTTCGTCTACATCCTCACCAATCAGAGAAACGGTACCCTCTATGTCGGCGTGACCAACGACATTGCCCGGCGCACATGGGAGCATCGCGAGGGCACAGGCTCCCGGTTCACCGAACGATACGGCGTACATCGCCTCGTCTACGCGGAAACGCATGACGACGTCGAACAGGCGATCCGGCGCGAGAAGGCAATCAAGGAATGGAAGCGCGACTGGAAGATCGAACTGATCGAAGGTTCCAATCCCGAGTGGAATGATCTTGCCGAAACATTGAACCGATAGTCCCATGGACCCCGGCTTTCGCCGGGGTGACACCTGATTTTTTTGTACGGACGGACAAGACATAGAGAGAAGAAGCTACTGGCTAGTATCCTGGCTTCTGTTCTTTCCAGGATAATCAAAACAACGAATGTCACCCCGGCGAAAGCCGGGGTCCATGGGCGGTGCGGCGCTCACGGAACGAGCGCTCGCAACAAATCAACCTGGCCATCTTTCCGGACTCGCGGCACACTCGCGCCCATGCCGCCCCGCAAGACAAAAGCGCCCGCCGCGCTGCCGGATTATGCCTTCGAAACCGAGGATGGTGCGCCTTCGCGGCTTGTTTGCGGCGTCGATGAGGCGGGGCGCGGGCCGCTGGCAGGGCCGGTCGTCGCCGCCGCCGTCATCCTCGACATCGCGAACTGCCCCGACGGCCTCAACGACTCCAAGAAACTCGATGCCGCCCGCCGCGTGGCGCTTCTCGCCGAGCTCGAAGCTTGCGCCGAGATCGGCATCGGCATCGCGAGCGTCGAGGAGATCGACGAGATCAACATTCTCCAGGCAACCCTCCTCGCCATGACGCGCGCCGTCGCCGCCCTTCCCCGCGCGCCGCATGTCGCGCTCATCGACGGCAACCGCTGCCCGCGCGGTCTTGCCTGCGCCTCGCGCGCGATCGTCCGCGGCGACGGCCTCGTGCTTTCGATCGCCGCCGCCTCCATCGCCGCCAAGGTCACGCGCGACCGGATGATGACCGCGCTGGCCGAAACGCATCCCGGCTACGGCTTTGAAAATCACATGGGCTACGGCACGCCCGCGCATCTCGATGCGCTTTCGCGTCTGGGGCCCACGCCCATCCACCGCCGGAGCTTTGCCCCCATACGCAAGATGTTGAGTCCGGCCCTCCCGAAGGGACTCGATCTTGTGCCGGACGAATCCGTTAACCTCTTGATTCAAAAGAATTATTGACCGCCCAACCGCGCTGACTCATGATCCCCGCCTTGTCATCAGCGAGGGGTAAGTCGAGTGGGGCGCGTCAGCGAAAAGCCGGGCACGAAAAAAGAGAATCCGGCCGAGATCATCATTCAGGGCGATTGCATCGAGGCGATGAACGCATTGCCCGAAAAGTCGGTCGATCTCATCTTTGCGGACCCTCCCTACAACCTCCAGCTTGGCGGCGACCTGACAAGGCCCGACCAGTCCAGGGTCGATGCCGTCAACGACGACTGGGACAAGTTCGCGAGCTTCGCCGTCTATGACGAGTTCACGCGCAACTGGATGACAGCCGCGCGGCGCGTGTTGAAGGACACGGGCGCGATCTGGGTCATCGGCTCCTATCACAACATCTTCCGCGTCGGCGCGACGTTGCAGGATCTCGGCTACTGGATCATGAACGACGTGGTCTGGCGCAAGTCGAACCCGATGCCGAATTTCCGCGGCACGCGCTTCACCAATGCGCATGAGACGCTCATCTGGGCGACGCGCGATGCGGACCAGAAGAAATACACATTCAACTACGACGCCATGAAGGCGCTCAACGAAGAGTTGCAGATGCGCTCCGACTGGACGCTGCCGATCTGCACCGGCGGCGAGCGCCTGAAGGACGGCGATGGCGGCAAGGCGCATCCGACGCAGAAGCCCGAAGCGCTTCTCCACCGCGTGCTGCTGGCGACCACCAATCCGGGCGACATCGTGCTCGATCCTTTCTTCGGCACCGGCACCACCGGCGCGGTTGCCAAGAAGCTCGGCCGCAAGTTCATCGGCATCGAGCGCGAGCAGCGCTACATAAAAGTCGCGCGCGAGCGCATCCGCCTGATCAAGGCGGGAGCGGCTGAAGACCTCAAGGTCACAACCTCCAAAAAGGCCGAAGTGCGCGTGCCCTTCGGCACCATCGTGGAGCGCGGGTTGCTCGAACCCGGCGCGGTCCTCACCGATCCCGCGCGCCGCCACGCCGCGCGCGTCCGCGCCGACGGCTCCATCGTCTGCCGCGACGCGACCGGCTCGATCCACAAGATCGGCGCGCATGTGCAAGGGCTCGATGCCTGCAACGGCTGGACCTTCTGGCACTTCAAGACCGACGGCAAACTCAAACCCATCGACATCCTGCGCCAGAAGGTGCGAGCGGAGATGGGGTGAGAGGCGGTTCGGGTGAGCGAACGAAAAGGTCCGGTGGACCTTTTCGAGCCTCGAACGCCCTGAGCCACGCGAAGGTCCGGGCAGGCTTCACCCTTATGACTCATTGCCGCATGACGATGATGTTTTAATCCGAACCAAAACAAAATTGTCATCCCGGCACTTGTTGCCGGGACCCAATCCAACTCACCACGAAACCGCAAGGCCAATGGGTCCCGGGAATAAATCCCGGGATGACACTTCTATTTTGATATCCCGGCGAAGTCGCCCATTTGATCTCTATACTGATTACATCTCACCTTTTCGCGAACAGCGGTCCCGCATCCGGCATCGCATGTGCCACCACCTTGCGCATCACGGCCGGCAGCGCCTCGCCGGCGATTTCATCGAGCGGCACCCACATGCCGTCGCGCCCGGGGATTAGTTTTTTTCGCGTCGTCGCGGTGAAGACTTCGAGTTCCAGATGGAAATGCGTGAAGCTGTGCTCCACCATACCGGGGACAAGTTTCCATGCGGCTTCGATGGGCGCATGGCCAAGCGGATCGTCCGTACCCGGCTTATCCCCGCCCCTCCCGTTTCGTGACGTTTCGATGACATTTCGATGACGGTCATCCGCCTTTATCCCCGCGCGCGGGGACAAGTCGCGCACGTCCCAGGGCGTGCCCGGCACCTCAATCATGCCGCCCAGCAGGCCCTTCTCCGGCCGCCTGCGGAGCCAGACTTCGTTGCCCCTCGTCAGCCAGAAGCAGGCGCCGCGTCTCACCGGCCTCGGCTTCTTCGGTGCGCGGGCGGGCAGCAGGCTTTGCGTGCCCGCTTCCCTCGCATCGCATAAGTCATTGACCGGACAGCGATTACACGACGGGTTCCTCGGCGTGCAGACCGTCGCACCAAGGTCCATCATCGCTTGAGCGAAGTCGCCTGCGCGCTTTTGCGGCGTCAGCGTTGCCGCCTTCTCGCTGATTTCGGGCTTCACGGCGGGCAGCGGCGTGCGCAAATCGAAGAGCCGCGCCACGACGCGCTCCACATTGCCGTCGACCACCGTCGCGGCGCGCCCGAAAGCGATCGCGGAGATCGCCGCCGCCGTATAGGGACCTATCCCCGGCAGCTTCCCAAGTCCTTCCACCGTATCGGGAAATTTTCCTCCGTGGTCAGATGAAATCGCCCTCGCGCAGGCATGCAGGTTGCGCGCACGGCTGTAATAGCCGAGCCCCGCCCACTCCTTCATCACCTCTTCCTGGGGGGCCGCGGCGAGCGCCTCGACCGTCGGCCAGCGCTTCAGGAACCGCATGAAATAAGGACCGACGGTCGCTACCGTCGTCTGCTGCAGCATGATTTCGGAAAGCCAGACCGCATAAGGGTCCGCCGTCTCGCCCTTCCGCGCGCGCCAGGGCAGCACGCGGGCATGCCTGTCATACCAGGCGAGCAGCGGGCGGGCGGCCGCTTTGGCGCTGATTTCCTTGGGTTTTTGGGCACGGACGGACATGGTCTAGTCTTCGCCCGGAAGCACGCCTCACGTCAATTCGCATGGGAACGGATTTCGAGTCAGAATGCGCGCCATGAACGGGATCACTGGTAACCGCGTGGCCTCGCGCCGCTTCAGCCTGCCGCCCATCGGCGCGCGGGTGCTGGCCGTTGCGCGTTCGGCCTTCGTCAAGCGCGGTTTCCAGGAAGCTCACGTGCTCGCGCAATGGCCGGAGATCGCAGGGGCCGGGCTTGCCGAGTTTTCCGCGCCCGAAAAGCTCATGTTTCCAAGGGGTTCCGGTGACGACGGTGGCAAAGGCCGCCGCAGCGGCGCGACGCTTACCATCCGCGTCGACGGCCCCGTCGCGGTCGAGATCCGGCATCTCGAACCCCAGATTATCGAGCGCATCAACTCCTATTACGGCTATGGCGCGGTTGCGCGGCTCAAGCTCATCCAGGGCCCGCTGCCGCCAAAGCCCCGGCCCCGCTTCCGGCGAATCCGGCCGCTGCGGCCCGAGGAAAGGGAAGTGCTGACCCAAGACCTTGAAAAGATTGAAGAACCGGCGCTGAGGGAGGCGCTTGAAAGGCTCGGCGAACGGGTCATCGGGGCAGATCGCCGCCGCTAGGGCCGCGAGTCCCGATTCTCGGTTCAAGGCAACAGAAAGGTTTGGTTGAGGGCATCGGGCCCCGCCGCCATAATACCCCAACATCTGGTAGGAATGTGCTCACGTGAATCAAAATAAAGCTCTCGCCGCTGCTGCGGCCG
>JACIYQ010000149.1 GCA_014359855.1 Parvibaculum sp. | reverse complement strand
GGCCTGACCTATTCGCGATTTATCGACGGCCTCGCCAAGGCTGGCATCGAGGTGGACCGCAAGGTTCTCTCCGATCTCGCCATCCATGAGCCCGAGGCCTTCAAGGCTCTGGTCGCCCAGGCGCAGGCTGCCCTGCAGTAAGGGTTGCCTCCGCACGACGCCAGAGCCGGTCACCCGTCCGGGGCCCGCATGGGATCATGCGGGCCGCTCTCGGGGGTGAGGCGGATCGCCGGTCGATAGCATCGTTCGCACGCCGTTCGCTCATGTCACCCGAGAGCCTGCCGAGATGCAGGCATCGGGCGATTTGAGAGAACCCGTATCCGCGAAACGATCAGAAGCCGGTGAAAAGATGACCGATAGCGCCGATCTCGAAAAGCTCGAAGCGGAATTTGCCGCCGCCATTGCCGATGCGGTGGATATCGACACGCTCGAAGCCGTGCGCGTGGCCGCGCTCGGAAAGAAGGGCCGGGTCTCCGACCTGATGAAGGGACTGGGCGCCATGTCGCCCGAGGAGCGCAAGGAGATGGGGCCGCGTCTCAACGGCCTCAAGGACCGGCTGACGGACGCGCTCGCGGCGCGCAAGGACGCGCTGCACGAAGCGGCGCTCGCAGCGCGGCTGGCGGGCGAGAAGATCGACGTGACGCTGCCCGTCCGTGCCAGTGCGCTGGAGACGGGCCGTATCCATCCGCTTTCCCAGGTCTGGGACGAAGTGGTCGCGATTTTCGCCGATATGGGCTTTGCCGTGGAGCAGGGCCCGGACATCGAGACCGACCACTATAATTTCGGTGCGCTGAACTTCCCCGAAGGCCATCCCGCGCGCGAAATGCACGACACCTTCTATTTCGAGCCGGATGCGAGCGGCGCGCGCAAGCTGCTGCGCACGCATACGAGCCCGGTGCAGGTGCGCACCATGGAGGCGGGCAAGCCCCCCTTCCGCTTCATCTGCCCCGGCCGCACCTATCGCTGCGACAGCGACCAGACGCATACGCCGCAATTCCACCAGATCGAGGGCCTCGTCGTCGACGAGACGACGCATCTCGGCCATCTCAAATGGACGCTGGAGGAATTCCTGCGCGCCTTCTTCGAGGTGGACGGCGTCGAGCTTCGCATGCGCCCAAGCTTCTTCCCCTTCACCGAACCCTCGATGGAAGTCGATGTGCGCTGCGCGCGCCTCGGCAATGAAATCCGCATTGGCGAGGGCAACGACTGGCTGGAAATTCTCGGCTGCGGCATGGTTCATCCGAATGTGCTGCGCTCGTCCGGCATCGACCCGGAGAAGTATCAGGGCTTCGCTTTCGGCATGGGCATCGACCGGATCGCCATGCTGAAATACGGCATCCCGGATCTGCGCGCCTTCTTCGAAAGCGATCTGCGCTGGCTGAAGCATTACGGTTTCGCCGCGCTCGATGTGCCGACGCTTGCGGGAGGGCTCTCGTCGTGAAGTTCACTCTCTCCTGGCTGAAGCAGCCGCTCGAAACAAACGCATCGCTCGAAGAGATCGTCGAGAAGCTGACCATGCTCGGCCTCGAGGTCGAGGGCGTGGAAGACCCGGCGAAAAAGCTTTCCGTCTTTTCCGTCGCGAAGGTGCTGGAAGCAGGTCCGCATCCCGATGCGGACAAGCTGCAGGTGCTGAAGGTCGAAGCGCTGGTCGAGGGCGAAGTGAAGCAGTTGCAGGTTGTCTGCGGTGCGCCGAATGCGCGCGCAGGGCTCACCGGCGTCTTCGCACCGCCCGGCGCCACCATCCCCGTGAACGGCATGGTGCTGAAGCCGACGAAGATTCGCGGCGTCGAATCGAACGGCATGATGTGTTCCGAGCGAGAGCTGGAACTGTCGGACGAGCATGAAGGCATCATCGACCTGAAGGGCGAGTGGAAGGTGGGAACGCCGGCCGCCGAAGTGCTGGGCCGCAACGATCCCGTGATCGAAATCGCGATCACGCCGAACCGGCCGGACTGCCTCGGCGTTTACGGTGTCGCGCGCGACCTCGCCGCCGCCGGCCTTGGCCGCCTGCGCGAGGGCGACCTTTCGCCGGTCAAGGGCACATTCGAAAGCCCGGTCGGCATCGAGTTCGATTTCCCGGCGGAAGCGGCAAGCGCCTGCCCTGTGTTCGCAGGCCGTCTCATTCGCGGCGTGAAGAACGGCCCGTCGCCCGAATGGCTGCAGAATTGGCTGAAGGCGGTTGGCCTTCGTCCGATCAACGCGCTTGTCGACATCACGAATTTCATCTCGCTCGATCGCGCGCGCCCGCTCCACGTCTACGATGCTTCGAAGCTCACGGGGAACATTCGCGCGCGTCTCGGCCGCAAGGGCGAGACGCTTCTCGCGCTCGACGGCAAGTCCTATGACGTCGAACCGCATTACTGCGTCATTGCCGATGACGAGAAGGTGCTGGGCTTCGGCGGCGTTATGGGCGGCGAGGAATCGGGTTCGACGGAAGAAACCGTCGATGTCTTCGTGGAAAGCGCGTATTTCGATCCCTACCGCACGGCGCGGACGGGCCGCGACACCGGCATCGTGTCGGACGCACGCTATCGCTTCGAGCGCGGCGTCGATCCGGCATTCGTTGTGCCGGGTCTCGAACTCGCAACGAAAATGATCCTCGACATGTGCGGCGGTGAAGCGTCGAACGTCGTCGTTGCGGGCAAGGTGCCGGACACGGCAAAGACCGTCGAGTTCGATCCCGCGCGGATCGAGGGGCTCACGGGCCTCTCGCTGGCGAAAGCGGAAGCCGCGAATATTCTTTCCGCGCTCGGTTTCGGCGTGACGGATGCGGGCGGCCTGCTCTCCGTTTCCGTGCCGTCCTGGCGGCCCGACATCGACGGTGAAGCCGATCTCGTCGAAGAGGTCGTGCGCGTGCACGGGCTCTCGGAAGTGAAAACGGTTGCGCTGCCACGTCTTCATGCGGTGGCAAAGCCCGTGCTTTCGCCGCGTCAGCGCCGCGAGCGCAACGCGCGCCGCGCGCTTGCCGCGCGTGGGCTCGTCGAGGCTGTCAACTGGTCCTTCATCTCGGAGCGCGAAGCCGAACTTTTCGGCGGCGGCAACGCCGCGCCCGCGCTGAAACTCGCGAACCCCATCTCCGCCGAAATGAGCCATATGCGGCCGAGCCTGCTTGCGGGTCTCATTGCCGCGGCGGGACGCAACATGGCGCGCGGGGTTTCGGATATCGCGATGTTCGAAGTCGGTCAGCAATTCGAGAGCGACGAACCCTCGGGTCAGGTGCTCGCCGCAAGTGGCATCCGCCGCGGCACCGCGCGGCCGCAAGGCGCGGGCCGTCACTGGCAGGGCAAGAGCGGACCCGTCGAGGCGATGGACGCGAAGGAGGATGCAGCCGCGCTTCTGGCCACCCTCGGCACATCCGTTTCGAGCTTCCAGATTTCGGCGGATGCACCTTCCTGGTATCACCCCGGCCGTTCCGGCGTTTTCCGTCTCGGACCGAAAAATGTCATCGGTTATTTCGGCGAACTTCATCCGCGCATCCTCGGCGAGATGGATGTGGCGGGTCCTCTCGTCGCTTTCGAGATTTTCCCCGACGCGATTCCCGAGCCGAAGCGGAAGGCCACGCGTGCGAAGCCACCGCTTGAACTTTCGGATTTGCAGCCGCTTCGCCGTGACTTCGCCTTTGTCGTGGCGGAAGGCGTGACGGCGGATCAGGTGATCCGTGCGGCGCGCGGCGCGGAAAAGAAGCTCATCGCCGATGTCTCGCTCTTCGACGTCTTCGAGGGCGGCTCGCTCGGCGAAGGACAGAAGTCGCTTGCCATCGAGGTGACGATCCAGCCCGTCGAAAAGACGCTGACGGACGAGGAAATCGAGGCCGTGTCGAAACGCATCGTTGCGGCTGTCGAAAAGGCAACGGGCGGCACGCTCAGGAGTTAACCTGAAGGCTTTCCAGCCGGAGGAGCGGCGATGCACCGTCTGAGATTGTGGCTGGACCGGCAACTCGTCGAGACTTCCTGGCCTCACGGCGGCTTCTCGCCGCTGAACTGGTTTATCTTCGGGGTGATTCTGTTCAGCGCCGCGCTCTTCGCAGCGGAAACGGAGCCGCTGGCGCTGGAGCATTACCCCGAATTCCTTCATGTCGCGAACAGGATCGTTCTGCTCATTTTCGCTGTCGAGTTTGCATTGAGGCTCTTCGCGGCGGGAGAAACGCACGACCTGAAGGGGCTCTCCGCCCGCGCCGCTTATGCCGGACGTTTCTGGCTCTTCATAGACTTTCTGGCTTTCGGTCCGGAGCTCATTCTCCTCGCGCTTCTTTATGCAGGCGCCGATCTTCCATTGACGCTGGCGGGTCTTCGAACGATCCGGCTGCTGCGTCTCCTCAAGCTCATTCACTTCCTGCCGGGCGGCAGGCTTGTGTCCGAAGTCCTGGGTGAGGTCGCGCCGCAGCTTCTGGCGACCCTGATCACCGCGCTTGGACTGATCTATCTCGCGGCCGTCCTCATCTACTATGCCGAAGGCGCGGTAAATCCGGAACATTTCGGCAGCGTGGGCCGGGCGCTCTGGTGGAGCGTCATAACGCTGACAACGGTCGGTTATGGCGACGTCTACCCGGCAACGGTTCTCGGCCGCATTCTGGCCGGCGTGCTGGCGCTCATCGGCGTCGGTATCGTCGCGCTTCCGACGGGCATCATCGCGGGTGCCTTCATGGAGCGGTTGCAGAACGAGCGCGCAAGGCAGGCTGGCCGCCGGATCAGGCCTCGCAGCGAGCATGAAAACTGACCGGGTTTGCTCTGGCCGCTTTCCCTGAGGCAAGATGGCCGCATAGCGAGGTCGCGGAGCAAACCCATGGAACTGAAGACGATCCGCTATGAACTGACGGACGGCATCGCGACCGTCACGCTATCGCGCCCGAAGCGCCGCAATGCCTGGACGGGCCGCATGCACACCGAGTATCGCTGGGTGTTGGCTGAAGCCGACCGCGACCCGAAGGTTCGCGTCATCGTGGTGACGGGTGATCCGGAGGGTGGCGCTTTCTGCGCGGGTGCCGATATGGCCGCTCTCGAAGGTCGTTCGGAAAAAGGCCGCTACGACAGCGGGACGACGGACGATATCGCGAAGCCGGGCTATGGCGTCGCCGACGAGTTCGATGCGACCTTCGCCTATCATTTCGGGCTGACGAAACCGGTCATTGCGGCCATCAACGGCGCGGCGGCGGGCGCCGGCCTTGTCCTGGCGGCCTTTGCCGATCTGCGCTTCTGCGTGCCCGGCGCAAAATTCACCGCTGCCCATGGCCGCTTCAACTTCCCGGCCGAGTTCGGGCTTTCCTGGGTGCTGCCCCGGATCGTCGGTCTCACCCATGCGAACGGCATTTTGCTGTCGAGCCGGGTCTTCACCTCGGAAGAGGCGATGGAGATGGGGTTCCTCAACAAGCTGCTGCCGGTCGGCGAACTCATGCCGCATGTCATGGACTATGCGAGGAAGATGGCGGACGGCGTCTCGCCGGGCTCGCTCAGGGAGACCAAGAGACAGATCTACACCGACCTCCATCGGGGCGCCGCCTCGGCTGTGGTTGCCGCCGAGCGGTTGCTGGAGGAAATGATCAAGCACCCCGACTACAAGGAGGGGGTCAAGGCCTGGATGGAGAAGCGCCGGGCCGAGTGGCAGGGGTGAGGGCTTGAAAGGCCCCAATTGGCTTGCACCCCCGCCAGTGCTATATGGGCGCCTGTTAACACAGCAGGCCCCATGACCGACCTTTCCCACATCCGCAATTTCTCGATCATCGCCCATATCGACCACGGCAAGTCGACCCTTGCCGACCGGCTGATTCAGCTCTGCGGCGGCCTTGAGGCGCGCGAGATGAAGGAGCAGGTGCTCGATAGCATGGATATCGAGCGCGAGCGCGGGATCACCATCAAGGCCCAGACCGTTCGCCTCGAATACAAGGCCCGGAACGGCGAGACCTATGAGCTGAACCTCATCGACACGCCCGGCCATGTCGACTTCGCCTATGAGGTGAACCGCTCGCTCGCCGCCTGCGAGGGCTCGCTCCTCGTCGTCGATGCGAGCCAGGGCGTGGAAGCGCAGACGCTCGCCAACGTCTATCACGCGCTCGATGTGAACCATGAGATCGTGCCGGTCCTGAACAAGATCGATCTGCCGGCGGCGGAGCCCGCGAAGACGCGGCAGCAGATCGAGGATGTGATCGGCCTCGATGCGTCGGAAGCGGTCGAGATTTCCGCAAAGAGCGGCATCGGCATCCCGGACGTGCTGGAAGCGATCGTCAACCGTCTGCCGGCGCCGAAGGGCGACCAGTCGGCGCCCCTGAAGGCGATGCTGGTCGACAGCTGGTACGACGCCTATCTCGGCGTCGTCGTTCTCGTCCGCATCGTCGACGGCGAGCTGAAGAAGGGCCAGCGCGTCAAGATGATGAAGACGGGCGGCACCTATACGATCGACCAGGTCGGCATCTTCAAGCCGAAGAAGGAAGCGGTCGCGAGCCTCACGCCCGGCGAGATCGGCTACTTCACCGCTTCGATCAAGGAAGTCGCCGACACGCGCGTGGGCGACACGGTAACCGAGGAAAGGCGGCCCTGCGCCGCAGCGCTGCCGGGTTTTCAGCCGGCGCAACCTGTCGTTTTCTGCGGCCTCTTCCCGGTGGACGCCGCCGAGTTCGAAGATCTGCGCGATGCGATGGGAAAGCTGCGGCTCAACGATGCGAGCTTCGAATTCGAGATGGAAACCTCCGCCGCGCTTGGCTTCGGCTTCCGTTGCGGTTTTCTCGGCCTGTTGCATCTGGAAATCGTGCGCGAGCGTCTCGAACGCGAATTCAATATCGACCTCATCACCACGGCGCCTTCGGTCATCTATCAGCTGCACATGGTGGACGGATCGATAAAGGAAATGCACAACCCGGCCGACATGCCGGACCCGACGCGCATTGATCATATCGAGGAGCCCTGGATCAAGGCGACAATCCTCGTGCCCGACGAATATCTGGGCGCGGTGCTGAAACTATGCGAGGACCGGCGCGGACATCAGATCGATCTCACCTATGCGGGATCGCGCGCCATGCTCGTCTACCGCCTGCCTCTCAATGAGGTGGTGCTCGATTTCTACGACAGGCTGAAATCGGTGAGCCGCGGCTATGCAAGCTTCGACTACCAGATCGAAGGTTACGAGCCGGGCGAGCTTGTGAAGATGTCGATCCTCGTGAACGAGGAACCGGTCGATGCACTCGCAACCGTCGTGCATCGCTCGCGCGCCGAGCAACGCGGCCGCGTCATGTGCGAGAAGCTGAAGGAACTGATCCCGAAGCACCTCTTCAAGATTCCGATCCAGGCGGCCATCGGCGGCCGCGTCGTCGCGCGCGAAACGATCTCGGCCATGCGCAAGGACGTGACGGCGAAGTGCTATGGCGGCGACATCACCCGCAAGCGCAAGCTTCTGGACAAGCAGAAGGAAGGCAAGAAGAAGATGCGGCAGTTCGGTCGCGTCGAGATTCCGCAGGACGCCTTCATCTCCGCGTTGAAGATGGATGCGAACTAGGCAGCTTTCCCGCCTGTCGGAAAACAAAAAGGCCGCCCCGAGGGGCGGCCTTTTGCAATGGTACTGGCTTGTGCCTAGTCCGCACGGCGGAGCAGAGCGATAAGGCCCGCGAGCAGGATACCGATGATGCCGAGAACGCCCCATGCGGGGAAACCCATCACGGCGTCGAGCGGATTTTTCAGGCCCTCCGGCGCATTGGCTCCCGCCCAGCTAACGAAGCCGTCGCGGCTCCCCTCATGCACCAGCCCCCACAGGGCGCTGAACGACCGCATCGTGACTTCGCCGCTCTCGAGCGAAAGCAACGCGTCCGATCCCAGCGCCATCAAGGCAGCGACGATGAAAAGAAATCCAAGCAGCCTGAAAACGACCATGGCACGAGCCCCCCAGCCCTAACGCAGTGATTAATAAACGAACGCCGGAACGGTAGCCGGATCGAGTGTGCCAAACAAGCACAGTTGTAAAAACTCGGCTGGCGGATCAATGGCCTAGCCCTGCTTTCTCCGGTTGATTCAAGGTTTTTGTCGCGTATAGTGCCGCCGCGTTCGCCTGCTGAGCAGGCGGTCCGGAGGGGTGGCCGAGTGGCTGAAGGCGCACGCTTGGAAAGCGTGTATGCGGGAAACCGTATCGAGGGTTCGAATCCCTCTCCCTCCGCCAGCCGATTTTTCTTTTTTGATCAATGAGTTATCGGAAGGTAACCTGCGCCGTCCCAGCGCAGCGCGTCTAGACCATGTCTGTCCGGCATCGCAGATGGCGGGCGCGGTCGCAAGCGGCTGTCTTCGCTGCGGCAGATTTGATACAGCCCCTTTTCTAAACATGGTTAATGCGGATTGAATTCGCGGATCGGACGTATCCGAGGAGAAGAGATCAGTTTGTCCGGGCGACCTGAGAGGCGCGGCGGGGTTTCAGATAGGCGGTGTCGGTGAAGGTCACCTGTTCCGTCACGGTCTTGCTGATCGGAGAGGAATACTGGTAGGTGACCTCTGCCATGATGACGCTCGTGCCGGGGCTGGTGAGTCCGGCCGGAAGGGCCACGGTAGCTCCGACCGCAAGGGCGGTCCCCTGATAGCTGTCGCTCCATGCGACCTTGTTCACGCCGCCCGAATCGGCGACCACGCTCGAGATGCGGATCGATAGCGGCGTGGTGCTGAAGGGTCTGAGAATGGCGGAACTCGCAG
>JACIYQ010000148.1 GCA_014359855.1 Parvibaculum sp. | reverse complement strand
CTGAACTTCGCCACTTTCGCCGAGATCGATGGAGAGGTTGCGCTGGCGCCGCTTCTCAGCGGCGATATCGAGATCACCAGCGTTCGTATCGTCGAGCCGGAGTTCAACCTGGAAGTGCTTCCGGACGGTTCGGGAAACTGGCGCGGCATAACACTCGGCGAACGCATGCCTGAAGAAGGAATGTTTTCGCTCGCGTCCATCAGCCTAGAAAAAGCGAGCTTCGTCAACGGCACGGTGAACTATCGCAATCGGCTGAACGGGCGGAGATGGAAGGCCAAGGATGTGAGCGGAGAGGTCGTTGCGACGTCGCTGCTCGGCCCGCTCCGGTCGGAGTTAACAGCGACAGTCGATGGAATTCCGGTAGCGGTCCGCATTGGGCTGGGAAGCTTTGCCGCCCAGAAGGCATTTCGCGTCACGACGGAAGTCGATTTTCAGGGTCGGCCCCTGACCTTTCTCTTCTCGGGCGTTGCCACGGAGTTCTCGCTCGCCGCACGGCTCGACGGGAATGCACGATTCGATTTCGCAGATGGTTCGGAGAAGACTGGCGCGATGCGCGCCGATGCGGGCATGGTGATCGATGCGCGGCAGGCAACGCTTCGAAACGTGGCGATCGCGATGGGCGGCACGACACTTGGCGGATCGGCGGAAGTCAGTTGGGAGCGCGATCCTGTTTTCTCGGCACGGTTTTCCTCCGAGAGCTTCACGCTCGATCCGTTGCTCGACCGGATAGAGCAGGGCGGGGACGAAACGGAGAAATCCGCCATCGAGCGCTTGCTGCCGGTCTCCCTGCCCGCGAACGCGGGAGGCGATGTCAGCATCGAAACGGGTGTACTGCGTCTGCGGGGGTCGATCGTTCGCGATGCGAAGCTCGCGTTCTCGCTCGCCGGAGGCGTTGTCACGGTCGAAGAGGCGAGCGGTACGATTGGCGGACCGACGAGTATTTCCGTGCGTGGCGCGCTTCGGCCGGACGACGAGAGCTTTCGCTTCGAAGGGGAGGCGAGTCTTGCAAGTGCCAATCTTCGCGGGCTGCGGCAATGGATTGCCGAGTCCCGAGGGCAGGAGCACGACGAAACAGCGGGTGCTGTACGCGGATATCCCTTCGCCGCGCGCGCGGCGCTTCATCTGGCGCCAGGCGAATATGAAATCTCGGAGATAGAAGCGGTTCATGCGAGAGATATGTCTGCGCCGCAGCTTCGAGGCAACGTCTCCTATCGCAGCGGCGGGGCGCGTCCGGCGATCGCAGCAACACTCGAAGCCGGCAGCTTCAACGTGGATCCGCTTCTTGACCTTCCTCCTGAAGACAGCGATCCCTTCGCCTTTCTCGACGCGCATGACGTTGCGCTCAACCTGAAAGCGGAGCAGCTCGACATCTTTGGGCAAAGCTTCGGGCAGGTCGAAACGGAGATGTCGCTCGATGCGGGCAAACTCACCGTCGCGGACCTGAAGATCGGCGACGCGGCCGGCGCGCGCCTCACGTTCGGCGGTGAACTGACGGGGGTCACGACAGGCAAGCGGGAAGATGTGAGAGGTGCCTTCACAAGCACCATCGAGGCGGAACGTTTCGGCGGCCTGCTGGAAGCGGGCGGCATCGATGTGTCCGACGTGGAGGGCCCCGTAAGTCTCGTGGTAACCGGCGCTTCCGGCGAAGCCGATGACAGCATGTCGCGCGTCGACACGCTCACCCTCAAGGGGGCCATCCGGGGAAGCCGCGTCGACGGCGTGCTGAAGCGTCTTCACGAAGGCGATGAAGGTATCGACAAGGTTGAGATGATCGGGAATGCCGTGAACGAGGACGGCCGCATCTTGCTGGAGCAGCTTGGTCTTTCGCCGCGAGAGGGGCTCGCGGGCTCGGGCGCTGTTTCGGTGAAGCTTAGCGGCGCGCAGGACGAATTCGAGACGAATTTCCGGGTGAATGTCGACGGCACGACGCTCACCGCACGGGGCAAGGTTCGCGATCCTTTCAAGGCGCTGAAGTTCGAAGGCAGGACGGAGATAGCAGCGTCTGGCGTGATGCATGTGCTTGGTTCTTTCGGCGCACCCGGGGTGCTTGCCGACTGGGCCGGCGCGCAGGCGGCGGGGCCGGGATTCGTCTTTTCCTCCAACGTGGTCTGGGACAAGACGAGCCTGACACTGGACGGATTTGAGAGTGTGGCGGGAAGCTTCCGTGTTTCGGGCGACGCAATCTGGCGCGCGGGTAAAGGCGACAAGCTGCCGGTCCTCACGGGCACGTTCGAGAGCAACGCCGTCGATCTCACGCCGCTTGTCGGCGTCGCGACGGCGGAGGAGGACGTCTGGTCCGCCGGCGCGCTCGATTGGTCGTCCCTTGGTACTTTCGACGCGGATGCGGACCTGAAGCTCAGCCGCCTGTCGCTCGGTTCGCTCTCCGTTTCGAACGTCACGACACATATCGCCGTGTCGCATGGTGTGCTTACCGCCTCTCCCTTGGCCGGCGATTTCGCCGACGGGCGAATATCCGCAGGAGCGAGGATCGAAGGCGGCGCCGGCGAACCGGGGGTGGGTATCACCGTCCTCGTGGAGGAGGCGAGTCTCGGCAAGGCTTTCTCCCAGGCTTTCGGCGCATCGCCGGGAAGCGGCCGGCTCTCTCTCAATGCGCAACTGCAGGGACAGGGGCGAAGCTGGCTGGCTCTGGTGTCCTCGGCGGACGGCATCGGCAAATTCGATGTTATGGATGCCGCATTCCGTCCGTTCGATCTCGAAAGCTTCAGCGAGGAGCTTGCCGAAATTCAGACCATCGAGGCGTTCCCGGCGCTTGTGTCGGAGAAGCTCTGGCAGGCGGAAACGCCGGCTCGCGGCATTGGCGGCGATTTCGTGCTGGAAGAAGGGGCAATAAGCTTCGCCGACGACGAGATCGAGCTTGACGGTGGAATGGCGAAGGTCAGCGCGGCTTACGACCTCACGCGTCTCTCCTCCAAGGCGGATATGACCGTCGTGCCCGCATTGCCGGAAGGCGCACCTTCATTCAGGATCGTTGCGCGGGGCAAGGCAGGTTCGATGGAGGTCGAAGCTGACACGAATGCGCTTCAGGACTTCGTTGCGAAGCGCATTCTGACGCAAAGCCTGAAGGAAACAGGTGCCGAGGTGCCGGCGGAACTGCGTGACCTGATGGAACTGCCGCCATCCGGCGACGGCAAGATCGCGACGCCCCTGCCGCGCCCCTCGGTTGCGAACTGACGCGTCAGCGCTCTGCGTCGCAGGCTTCACCCCTTTTCTTCACGGCTTCCAGCACATAGACGCGAATGGCGGAGGAGAGACTGCCCCTGCCGTCGCGCGCCGTGTCGATGCGGCGCACAAGCTCGTTCACCGATGTCTTTTCGGAGCAGGCGAGTTCCTTCAGCGTGTCCCAGAAGGGAGGTTCGAGCGAAATGCTGGTGCGGTGACCGGCGATGGTCACCGAGCGCTTGACTTCGTTTGTTCCTCCGTCGCCGTCCATCTGGATCTCCGGCATTACTCCGGCGCGATCATCTTCTCGGGCCGCACGACCGCATCGAATTCCTCATCCGTCACATAGCCGCCGCCGACGGCTTCCTCGCGCAGCGTCGTACCGTTCTTGTGTGCGGTCTTGGCAATCTTCGCGGCATTGTCGTAGCCGATCTTCGGTGCAAGCGCGGTCACGAGCATCAGCGAGCGTTCGAGCGCCGCCTTGATGTTGTCTTCGCGCGGTTCGATGCCCACGACGCAATTGTCGGTGAAGCTTACCGCCGCATCGGATATGAGGCGGACCGATTGCAGGAAGTTGTAGGCCATGACGGGGTTGTAGACGTTGAGTTCGAAGTGGCCTTGCGAACCGGCGAAAGTGAGCGCGGCGTGATTGCCGAAAATCTGTACGCAGACCTGCGTCAGCGCCTCGCACTGGGTGGGGTTCACCTTGCCCGGCATGATGGATGAGCCAGGCTCGTTTTCCGGCAGCGCCAGTTCGCCGAGGCCGGAGCGCGGTCCCGAGCCGAGCAGGCGGATATCGTTCGCGATCTTGAAGAGCGATGCGGCGACCGTGTTGATCGCGCCATGGCTGAAGACCATCGCGTCATGGGCGGCGAGCGCTTCGAACTTGTTGGGCGCGGTCTTGAAAGGAAGCTGGGTGATGGAAGCGATCTTCTCCGCGACCTTCTCGGCGAAGCCGACCGGCGCGTTGAGGCCTGTGCCCACGGCGGTGCCGCCCTGCGCCAGTTCCATCAGCTTCGGCAGCGTCTGCTCGATGCGGGCGATGCCGTTCTCGACCTGAGCCGTGTAGCCGGAGAATTCCTGGCCAAGCGTCAGCGGCGTTGCGTCCTGCGTATGCGTGCGGCCGATCTTGATGATGTGGTTCCAGGCCTGTGCCTTGTCGTTCAGCGCGTTGCGCAGCTTCTGCAGCGCCGGGAGGAGGCGGTGATTGATTTCCTCCGCGCAGGCGACATGCATGGCAGTCGGGTAGGTGTCGTTCGACGACTGGCTCATGTTGACGTGATCGTTCGGGTGAACGGGCTTCTTGGAGCCCATTTCGCCACCGAGAATTTCGATGGCGCGGTTCGAGATCACCTCGTTCGCGTTCATGTTGGACTGAGTGCCCGAACCCGTCTGCCAGACGACGAGGGGGAAGTGCTCGTCGAGCTTGCCCTCGATCACTTCCTGCGCGGCTTGCACGACCGCCTCGCCGATTGCCGGGTCGAGGCGGCCAAGTTCCATGTTCGCTTCCGCCGCGGCACGCTTGACGATACCGAGCGCGCGGACGACGGGGAGGGGCTGCCTCTCCCACCCGATCCTGAAATTCCCGCGCGAACGCTCGGCCTGCGCCCCCCAATATCTGTCGGCGGGTACGTCGATCGGGCCGAATGTGTCGGTTTCGGTGCGGGTCTTGGTCATGGTCAGGCGCTCCAGCAAGGCATGCCGCCGCGGGTCCGGCGGGGAAATTCGATGGGCGCCGGTTTAGCATGCGGGGCCCTCGGACGCCAAGGCGCCGCGGGAGCCTACTTCTTGCGGAAGGCGTCGAGGCTCACGACCTCGCCGGAAGCATCGGTAGCCGGCTCTTCCGGTTTCGAGGCATCGGTCGCCGGTTCTTCCGCGGCAGCGCCGCCGACGCCTTCGACCTGGAACTGAAGGCCGAACTGCACGCTTGGATCGAAGAAGCCTTGCACCGCGGAAAAGGGAACGACGAGGTGCTCCGGGACCTTGTTGAAGGTGAGTTCGACCGAAAAACGCTCTTCATTCACTTCGAGGTTCCAGAACTGGTGCTGGAGGACGATCGTCATTTCCTCCGGATATTGCTTGCGCAGCTTTTCGGAAATTTCGACGCCCGGCGCGTTCGAACGGAACGAGATGTAAAAGTGATGCTCGCCGGGCAGGCCTTGGTCGCGAGCGATCCTCAGCGCGCGGCGCACGACGCCTCGCAGCGCATCCTGCGCCAGCATGTCGTATCGCATCAGGTCTTCGGTCAATTCATGCTCCGTTGAAGCCGAGTCGTTTCATTCAAAACGATTCAATCAGCGTTTGGCCGCCAAATCCAGATGAAGGCGACGCCTGACGGCGCTTGCGCCCCGGAATCTTGCCTCTGTGGCGCGGACGACGCAGCCGGACCGGCATGTGAAGAAGAAAAGGGAAAGTGGGGGCTTCTGTTGCCAGGTGCCCCCGAACCCCGCCTTACCCGGCTAAGGGCAAGGGCTTCAATCGAGGTTGTCGCACCGCTTACGCAGCGAGACGTGCCTCAGCATAGTTGTCGTTGGCAACTATAAAACGGCCCGATGACGGCGGAACCATGCCGGGCAAAAAAACTGTCTTTACACCCTCGTCGATCCTGTTTCGCCCCCAAGAACCCTGCCGCGCCGGTTTTTGACGCTTACAGGGGAAATATGGTGGAGGCGCCGGGTACCGCCCCCGGGTCCGAATGGCTTATTTCACAGTCCGTTTATCGCCATAGCCGAACGGGAGAACCCGCCGGCAGTTGTAATATAGGGCGGAAAATCCTTATTTGAAGTCTAATCGGCAGCCTATTTCAGCCCTGCGGCAGGTTTTCGCGGAAGAACCGGATCGCATTTCCGCCCATGACCTTCCCGATTTCCTCGTCCGTGAAGCCAGCATCTCTCATGCCGGCCGTCAGTGCGGCAAGTTCGGAGGTGTCGAAGGCCACGTGCACGGCGCCGTCGTAATCCGAGCCGAGCGCCACGTGATCGACGCCCAGAAAGCCCACCGCGTAGCGGATCGACTTCACCACCGCGGCGGGGGAGGTGCCGCAGGCCGCGCCCTCCCAATAGCCGATACCGACAAGGCCGCCTGCCAGCGCGATCCGCTTCATCAACGGGTCTTCGAGGTTGCGGGGACTGTCGCAGGCGCCATGGATGCCGGTATGCGAGACGACGACGGGCCGCGTCGCCATGTCGAGCGTGTCGCGCACCACGGCGGGCGAGG
Source organism: Parvibaculum sp. (assembly GCA_014359855.1). GTDB lineage: Bacteria > Pseudomonadota > Alphaproteobacteria > Parvibaculales > Parvibaculaceae > Parvibaculum. Next base: position 9,461 of record JACIYQ010000148.1, on the reverse strand, counting down.
CATGGGCAAGGTCGATGACAATGCCGAGGCGCTCCATCTCGCGAACGGCCTCGCGGCCGAAATCCGTCAGCCCGCCGCCCGAGAGCCCGTGCAGCGAGCCGCCAAGCTCGTTGTCGAAGAAATGGGTGATGCCCATCATGCGGTATCCGGCCTCGTAAAGGCGCTCGATATTCTCGAGCCTGCCTTCAAGCGGGTGGGCGCCTTCAATGGCGAGAAGGCCGCCGACGGGCCGCGAACCGCCATTGCGGCGGCCGATCAGCCGGTCGATGTCGGCGGCGCTGCGAACAATCGTCAGATCGTCCGGCGCGCGCCTTTCGGCATCGTGCAGCTTTTCGGACTGGTAGAGCGCCCGTTCGAGAAGGCTGTCCCAGGTGCGCGCGGGCCAGCGCTGCACCATGGCAAGCAGTGTGATGATGTCGCTGTCGCCGCTGGTGCCGGCATAGCCCTGATCGCGGGGCACCTTCGTCACGGCGGAGAAGACCTGCAGCGTCACATTGCCTTCCGCGAGGCGGGGCACGTCTACATGACCGCGATTGCCGCGCTCCAGCGGATCGCGCGCCCAGAGCAGGGTGTCGGCATGGAGGTCCACGACGGCCAGGCTATCGTGAAGCGTCTGCGCGTCCTCGGGGACCGGGTAGGGCAGGTGATCTGCCACCCGGTTGATCCGGCTTTCCAGAATGCCGGGCAGGAAGGCAAGGCCGGCTGCGAGGATCAGCAGAATGGCAATGGCGCCACCGGTGAGAATGCGCTTCATGGTTCTCCCTTCCATTTTGGGGCGCATTCTGGCCAAGCAGGGTTCCCTTGACCAGCCCGGCGGAAACGAACGCGATTTGCCTTACATATATTGTGGACAAACCAGCGGTTTAGCCGGGCCGAGGTGGCAGGGCGGAGGTCCTTCGGGCTAGACTGGGTGGCCGAATCTCAAGGACCACCGATGCAGCAATATCTCGACCTCATGCGCCTTGCGCGCGACACGGGTGTGACCAAGACCGACCGCACGGGTACGGGCACGCGCAGCATATTCGGTCACCAGATGCGCTTCGATCTCGCGAAGGGCTTTCCGCTCGTCACGACGAAGAAGCTGCACCTGAAGTCCATCGTTCACGAGCTGCTCTGGTTCCTCTCGGGCGACACCAATACCCGCTACCTGAAGGCGAACGGTGTCAGCATCTGGGACGACTGGGCGGACGGGAACGGCGAGCTCGGGCCGGTTTATGGACATCAATGGCGTTCCTGGCCGACGCCCGACGGTGGCAAGATCGACCAGATCAGGAATCTGCTCGATCAGATCAAGTCCAACCCGGATTCGCGCCGCCTCATCGTCTCCGCCTGGAATGTCGCGGATGTCGACAAGATGGCGCTGCCGCCCTGCCACTGCTTGTTCCAGTTTTACGTGGCCGCCGGCAAGCTCTCCTGCCAGCTCTACCAGCGTTCGGCGGACATCTTTCTCGGCGTACCCTTCTTTTCCGGCATAGCGCCTGCAGCTTTTCACTAGGCCCGTCGTTTGCGGCCGAATTTGACCTGTTTGGTGGAAAAATTGCGCAATAGCGCTATTGTCGGTGACTGCCGGACCTATTGCGTTCAATTTATGTTCCAGATGCGATGTGGGCTATGGTTTCCCACAAATGGTGCTTTTTGAACACGCAGGCCGGGGATAGATGAATGCGACACCCAGAATTCCAGTATCTCGATCTCCTCGAGCGCGTCCTTGAACAGGGAGACGAGCGCATCGACCGTACCGGCGTCGGCACGCGCTCGATCTTCGGCGCCATGGTCCGTTTCGATCTGAGCGACGGAACGGCCCCTATCCTCACGACCAAGCGGGTCTACTGGAAAACGGCCGTGAAGGAGATGCTCTGGTTCCTCACCGGCGACACCAATATCCAGCCGCTGCTGCGTGAGAATGTCCGCATCTGGACTGACTGGCCGCTCGCCGCCTATCGCCGAGAGACTGGCGAGAGCCTATCCCAGGAAGACTTCGAGCAGCGCATTCTCGACGACGATGCCTTTGCCGCGCGCTGGGGCGAGCTCGGCCCCGTCTATGGGAAGCAGTGGCGACGCTGGCTCGGCGCCGATGGTCGCGAACATGATCAGATCGCGGAGCTTGTGCGGACGCTCCGCGAAAATCCTACGAGCCGCCGCATGCTTTTTCACGGCTGGAACGTCGCCGAACTCGGTTCGATGGCGCTGCCGCCATGCCACATGGTTTACCAGTACCATGTGACGTCCGACGGGCACCTCAACTGTCTGTTGTTTCAGAGGTCGGTCGATCTGCTGCTTGGGGCTGCATTCAACTATGTCGGCGCGTCTGCCCTTCAACTCATGCTCGCGCAGCAGGCGGACCTGCGTCCGGGAGAATTGATTTGGGTTGGTGGCGACGTCCACCTTTACCTCAACCATCTCGATCAGGCGCGCGAGCAACTTACGCGTGAGCCGCGCCCATTCCCTCGGATGAGGCTTACCCGCCATGCAGCGTGCATCGATGATTATCGGATTGAGGACTTCGAGGTAGAGGGGTACTCGCCTCACTCCGCAATCAAGGCCGACGTCGCAGTCTAGCCTCGGATATGGCCCGCCACAGTAATTCTTCGGCACCTGTTGGCAGTATGCGCGGCATGTTGAGCGAGGAGCGGCTTCGCGCTCTGATCGACCGCGATCGAGCCACCAATGGCGTTGTCACGTCGCGTAGGAACAAGATCAACCGCGCTCACTACGCAAAGCTCCTCGGCTACACCCCCGGTGCTTTGGCGCGGTTCGGTCCTATCTTTGCCGAATATGAGCGCGAGCTTGGCATAGCGACCGGACCGCTGCGCCATCTCTCGGCGATGCGAGAATGGCTCACAGCTGTCTATGACGCTCGTGAAATCGGTATTCGTGACGGCAAGCTCGACCGCACGGGATTTCAAATGCGCTTTGGGCTGCGCGGCGGCACGTTCATCACACGTCATGCACCCATTCGCGCGCTATTAGATGAGTTCGACGCCCGTGCGGCGCGCGAAGGTTATCTGCCGCTCACGAAGCAGGTGGAACTCGAGCGTGTCCAGGCAGCGTTGGCTGGTCGGCCAGCGCTCAATAGAGACCGAATGACCATCAATCGCGTCGTGCTTGCGGAATTGGCTCAAGTCCCGCAAATCAGGTTCCGAGAAAAACCATTTGCTGATGCGATTGCCGCGCGCGAAGCGGAGATCATGATCGAGGTCGAGGCGAGCAAAATCGATCCATTCGTGAACGGGCGCGTTTTTCAGTTCAGCGACTTGGCGCAGATCTGGCCTATGCGCTTCCTCGAACGCGTCGGCATCCGCTTCAAACAGGTCGCGGCCGGTTGGGCAGAGGCGAAAGGCCCCTACCTGCAACTCTTCAATGCACTCAAGTGGATCGGTTCAAGCTCGAATCCGCATTGTCGCGCTGTTGCCGCTGAAGCGAACGAGAGCGGTCAGGTGCGGTCGACTGGCGAATGGGAAGACGCGCTTTTTGCCTACCGTGAACACCTGATCACCGGCATCGCGGCCGGTGGAGCCACAGACAGCAGGGTCGACGGAGCCATCAAGATGCTCCGCACAGTGCTCGACGGACTGTCCTCAGGGGGCGTGGTGCCTGTCACGTCGACGCCGCTGCCTGGCGTCAAACACGCGCGGCGTCATGGCAGACGTCGGCCGAGCGTCGCCGAAGCAGGATCCGCCAAACGAAATGGCGTCGACGCCGACTATGTAGCCTTCGCTCGCGACCGCTTCCTAGAGGTATGCAGGAACTCGAACACCTACATGGGGATGGACGAATCGGATGAGTTCGTTAACGGACTTGCTATAGAGATCGGCGCCTCGCGAGATTTGCCCGCCGACCCCAGCGCAGCAATCCGTCTCGTCCTGGAGCGTCGCCTGAATGCTCTCCGCATGCATGCGATGGCCATCGTCGATACCGCCATCGAAGCTCATCAGCGCGGGCGCGAACTTCTCTCCTATGCTCAGATCGATGGTGCCAAATTCGAGGCTGCATACACCGGGGGTACGCTCAACGCGTACGAGCAGCGCCGGCTTGTCCGCAGCTTTTTTCCGCACCCAACGGAAGCGGACGATGGCGAGGTGCAGCAAGGCATCGCAAATCTGTTGAGTTTGATCGCTCAACGGCATGACGGAATTCCGCCTGCCGCCCCCGCGAAGCAGTGTGCCTACGGACAGTTTTTTGCCAAGCGTTACCTTGAGTATGGCGGCCTGCGAACCATAGCTCCCATGCTGAACCCTGATCCAGAGGCGATCGGTGCGATACTTTCCTTGTACCTCATCGAGAGCGGCGCGAATGTGAGTGTCGGTCGTACGCTTGACCGCGAGTGTATCGAGTCCAGCGACCTGGAGGGACATTGCCGCATCACCGGGTATAAGGCCCGGGCGAAAGGTAAGCCGATCATAGTCGATCTGCTGGACGCCTCGCCTGCCGTCCGCGCCATTGAGTGGCTATTGTCGGCTGGCGGAAGGCTGGCAGCCGCGGCCTCTGACGATACTGACAGGCTGTTTCTTATGCGGATGGGTGGCCGCGTACAGTTGATGACCCCGCACTGGTACTCAAACTGGTTCAAGACCTTCGCCGCGTCAACGCCGGGCTTGGATTCTGTCCGCCTCGTCCCGAGCATGATCCGGCCGAGTGTGCTCATGCACGCTGCACTTGGAGACGACGGACGGCTCGCGGTTGGTATGGCCATCGGCCAGCATAGTCTCGTGGTGTCGCAGGGTTATCAGCAGAAGTGGCCGACCAGACTCCTCTACGACGAGAACATACGACGCTTTCAGGCCGCCTTCGAGACGCTCGTCATGTCCGGTGTCGAGGATGCCGCGTCAAGGCTCGGCATCAGTGTTGCACAATTTAAAGCGCGGTTGAGCGACCTGCGTGCAACGGGGCTCGGTACTTTCTGTAAAGATCCGCGTGGTCGTCCCGGAGACCAGGGCGGGACGTGTTCGACGCTCGACTGCTGGAACGACTGCCCGAACCTGCTTATCATGGCTGAGATCGAGGCCATCGCCGCCCTTCAGCTCTGGCAAAGATCGCTGCGGGCTGTCCAGCCCGAATGGGAACGCGATCATCCCGAGCGGTGGGACAAAGTGTGGCTTCCGTGGCTCTGCCTCACAGATGTCGTCGAGGAGAAGATGGTACGCGGACCGATGATCAAGACCTGGAAGAATGCGCAGCGACGCGCGGACGAGATATCCGCCCAGCCGGGCTACGCGCCGCCGCGGCCTTGGTGATCGCATGACCAACCAGCACGCCCGCAGGTTTCAGACTACCCTATCGGCCTCCTCTATCGACGAGCGGCGTTGTGCGCCTTGGCTACAGAACGCCTACTCCGAATCGGTGTGGACGGTGGTCGATACCCGAGATCCCAAGAAGACGGCGACAATCGATTTCCGTTTCAGGTTAGCCGATGGTCGGTTCTTGGTGGATGCAAACCGGCTCTGCGCGACGGTCAAGGAGTACGCTTGGTGGTTGCGCGATCCCCGCTACAGCCGTATCGATGACGCATACACTCATGCGTCTATGGTGAGGAATTTGATGCACCTTGCCTATGCGCTTACTATCCGCAACATCAGCTCATTTGCGCACCTTCAGCCGTATGATGTGGAACAGCTGGTTGAGGAGTGCCGCTACGGTGCCGACGCGGTACTCCGCGCGTCGGAGCGAGTCGAAGCGTATTTGCAAGGGTTGGCGGTCGCGAACGTGGTTAGTCCCGCGCCCTTCGGTGGTCTTCCTCAATACGTCATCCCCTCATCGGGCGCGCGGACGAAGATCGTCCATTCGGCGCGGGTAGTGGCTGCGTGCAATTTACCCTCCAGCGCGAGTCTCCTGCCGCGTGTGGCGGCAGTTATCGCCCAAGCCGCCAAGGCCAACGGGTTGAAGACGCGCTGGCCCTTACGCGAGCCTGAGCCGTTGCCAAATGTGACAGTACAAGCGATGCAGCGGTGGCTGGACCCGCTCGAGCAGCTCCATGCCATGCGGCGCTGCATCGAGGCTGAGGCGATCTCGTTCAAGCCATTCCCGCGTGGCGCGGCACGGGTCGCGGCTGTGAAAGGCGTAGGAGTCGCGCGCACACAGACCCCTCCGCCCATGCTCGCGCTCCACCTTATTGAGCATTCCGCGCGCTGGATCTTCGATAATGGTCAAATGCTGACGACCGGCCTAGAAGATCGATCCGCCGTCCTTCGCATGACGACCGCCTGTTGGATCGTCATTGCCGCATTTACCGCGCGTCGTGACGGGGAGATTGACGACTTGCGGGACGACTGCCTTCGTGGCGATGAAGAATCCGGCTGGTGGTTGAATGTCTATATTGAGAAGACATTACAGAGGAAAGAGTGGATTCCGATACCGAGTCTGGTGGCGCGGGCAATTGAGATCATGATGGCCATCAGCGCGGCGGCGCGGAGCGAGAACGGCACCAACAATCTGTTTCAGTGGCTGCGCCCCGATGGCGAAACGACGCGCCTCGATGTTGGTCGGTACCTGGACGAATTTGCCGTCGCCGTGCAGGTCCCGCTCCATCAACCACGCGGCGGCCCGGCAGTTGTGTGGCATTGGCATCCTCACCAGTTTCGGCGTTTCTTCGCAGTCCTGTATTTCTACCGCTTCGAGGGTGCCACGATCGAGGCGCTGTCACATCATCTACGGCATTTCAGCTTGGAGATGACGAAGCGCTATGTAATTCAGGACCCCGAAGTTGCCGCGATTTGGACCGACGTCGAATGGGGCTACATGGGCTATGTTGCCCGGTCCATTGTCGCTGGCGAGCGGTCGGTCTCTGGCTCGGCGGGTGAGCAATTGAAGAAGACAGCTCAGCGTCTCGTCGATATGTTTCGTCGGACACTTCATATCGCCTCACCCGAGCGCGTCGGCGCCAGCCTCGCGCTCATCATGCAGCGTAAGGGTCTTGTTCTGACGCCCAAACCTTGGGTCACGTGCTCCTGTCCCAGAACGCGCGATGCGGCTATCACGGCCGCATGTCGCAGACAGGAACCGGAGGCGGACGCAATCGGTCCCGACTTCGCGCAGGCCGGTCCCTCGATCTGCTCGTTCTGCCCGCATGCCATGACGGAAGGAACGCGCGAGCCGTTCATCAACGCCGAGGTGTTTCACCTTGAGGCTGCATCCGCGTCGAAGCTGCGCGGCGGCACACTGTTCGGTGTGCTCGAAGAAGCCCGAATGGTCGAGTTGCAGCAAGTGCGGCGCACAAAATACGCAAACGCTAGTCGGATAGATAGACCGGCGCACGATGAGGAGGAAAAACGATGAACGGTCCACACTCGACCGTAGCCGACCTCGTCTCCAAATCCGGGTCGAAACGTCAAACCGTGCAACAGCGGATCGAGCGAAGATTGGAAGTCCTGCAAGAGTGGCTACGCGAGGGCATCCCCCCCAACAAGGTTGTTCCCAAGAGTTTGAAGGCGGCGCGTGTCTGGAATGATGCAGAACTCGGTATTCTGCCCATCGTCTCGCCTAATGAGTTCACAACGACCCACAACCTGTACGGCAAACAGGTGCGCGACGTAGCAGATCTCCTTACCGCCCTAAAGAACCGGTTCGGGAAACCAAAAAAGCAGTTGGCGTCGAGCGTGGCCACCACGATGATGAAGTTTGACCGTAAGGCCTTCGATCGGCAACTTGAGGCCGCGGTGTCGCAATGGCATTCCCAACGCGATCAGCAGCTGCATGAGAAGAAGCGTGCCGACGCGGCCGAGATGCGTAGCATCATGCTGCTGGAGGAAAACAAGGAGAAGGACAAGCTCATTGCGGATCTCCGCCGCCAGCTTGCAGCTCTTAAGGGGCTGAAAGTAGTGGAGTGAGGTTCGCCGGCGTCGAGAACGCTGCGTCGATGGTGGAAACTACTACGGGCTTAGGCGTTTTCCTGCCCGCGACATGTTCGTTCACGAGGAGAGAGCATGGCAGATTCAGATCCTTCACTCGGCCTCATCGTCCGCACCACTGCGAGCTGCAAGATCAAAGGGCAGTCCTGGGTCGACCTTCCGACACTGGTCTGGCCAGACGGCATCGACGAGGCCGCCTCCGACTGGTTGCGCACCATTGTGGTTGACTATGGCGTAGCCACCAGCAGCGCGCTGGAATACGCCAAGGTCATTCGTCCGTTTCTGCGTTTCTGTCAGCAGCGCGGCAGGCCTTGGTACACGGTGGATGATGAATTCCTGATAATGTGGCGCGAGCAGTTGCGCCGCGCCCAGGGGGTTTCCGTAGGTCGCGCGAATATGTCGCTGAAAACGATCTTCGCTTTCTACCGCTGGGCCGAAGAGAGCAAGAGAACCCGGTTTCAAGTTGGTATCTACGCCGAGGATGAGCTCCCCGCTCATATGGCGCATGTTGTCTTCCCAATCAGCGCCAAGCGCGTCTATACCAAAGGACGGCAAGGTCGCGTCTATGGTAATTGGACGACGCCGCTGACGCTCAGCGAGTCCCGCCGGGGCTCCCATGTCCGCCACACGCCGACGGAGGAGGAAATCCGCGACTTACACGAGGTTGCGGTCGAGCGCCTGCACGGCGAGCGGGACTCACTAATGTTCTCGTGGGCCGAGGAGGTGGGATCACGTCGCGCAGAGCTCATGCGCGTGGGGAAGTCGCATATGCCCACAAGCGACCAGCTTGCCGACTTAATCGAGCGTGACGAACCCTGGATGGTTGTGGTTATGCGCAAGGGTGGCAGGTCGAAGCCCCTATACGTTCCGTCAGACCTGCTCATCCGTACACTCGACTACATACAGTTCGGGCGTCGAGATATCGTTTCCCAGTGCCTCAAAACTGTCGTGGGTTATCGCGAGCCAGACGAGATATTCCTGTCGAGCACCACTGGAATGCCCTTACATCTCGACAGCGTGACCTCGATCGGCCGCCAAACATTCAGGAAGGCGGGAGTGGGGCGGGCCAACATCCATCGCCTTCGCGCCAGGTACGCGGTACGCACCATCGAGACGTTGGTGGACGCGATCTTCGACGGTGGGATGGTTGGTTCGGAGTCGAGTTGGATCGAGACGATCCTTGTTAAGGCAGCCGAGATGATGGGCCATTCTAGCCCCACATCGCTCCGGCCCTATCTGACTTACGTACTCAATCGTCGTATCCAGACTGCCGATGCAACCAAGGTGGGAAAATTGGAGGCCAAGCTGCGCCAACTCAAATTGCATGAGGGCACACTCGTACGGCGCCTCGATCATCACAAAGGTCTACAACATGCTGCGCGCCATCTAAAGGCGGGACGAAAGGCTGAGGCGTCGGAAATCCTGCGAGAGATAGCCGATCAACTAAATTAATGCTGCAAGAAGGTTTCTGCGGGTGGGCTGCTGCCGGTTTCACGGACACAAAGTTTAGGTGTCATGATGGAACCGGAGGTGGACTATGGGACGAAGGGTATTCAGCCGCGAGTTCAAGCTTGAGGCGGTGAAGCTGGTCAGGGAGCGGGGCGTGACGATTGCCCA
>JACIYQ010000147.1 GCA_014359855.1 Parvibaculum sp. | reverse complement strand
GGGCGAAGGCGAGCCGCGACGGCGACATGGTGGGCGGCGATTTCCCGGCCTGGCTCGCGGCGCGGCTCGGCGGCATCACAGGGCGGACGGGGCTGACCGACCGGCGCGGCGAATGCGTCTACACGGCCTGCCCCTATTACAAGAAGTGCTTCATCGAGCGCGCGATCCGCAAGGCGCGGCGCGCCGAGATCGTGGTTGCGAACCATGCGCTTGTGATGCGGCAGGCGGCGCTCGATCAGGCCATGGGACCGCTCGTCCCGGCGGCGCCGAAGGAAGCCGAAGCGGCAGGCGGCGCGGAGGATGAAGCGCCGAGCGGGCGGGAGGCGCGCTCCCGCTTCGTCTTCGACGAGGGACATCACATCTTCGATGCGGCGGACAGCGCCTTTTCCGCCTCGCTGTCGGCACTTGAAACGGCGGAGCTTCGCCGCTGGATTCGCGGCGCGGAAGGCCAGCGCGGACGGCGCGGGCGCGGACTCGACGAGCGCGTGGGCGACCTTCTCGGCGAGGACAGGCTCGCGGAGGAGGCGCTGCATGCGGCGCTTTCGGCGGCGGCCGCCCTTCCCGGCCCCGGCTGGGGCACACGGCTCAACGAAGGACAGCCGCGCGGCGCGGCGGAGAAGTTCCTCGCGCTGGTGCGCCAGCAGGTTCACGCCCGGACGGAAGATGCCGACACGCCCTTCTCGCTCGAAGCGGAGACGGAGCCGCCCGTTGCCGGGTTGCCAGAAGCGGCGGCGGAACTCGACGACGCGCTGAAGCGGCTTGCGGCACCGCTGCAACTCATCGCCGACCGGTTGCGGGCGCGGCTAGACGAGGAGGCGGAAGACCTCGACACATCGTCACGCATCCGCATGGACGCGGCGGCGCGCGGGTTGGGGCGGCGAGGCCGCATTCTCATCCCTGCCTGGCGGAGCATGCTGGCAAGCCTCAACGCGACGACGCCCGAGATGTTCGTCGACTGGTTTTCCATCGAACGGCTGTTCGGGCGCGAGGCCGATGTCGGCATGCACCGGCACTGGCGCGATCCGACGGTGCCGTTTGCGGGCGCCGTGCTCGAACCGGCGCATGGCGTGCTCATCACCTCGGCGACGCTGCGCGACGAGCTCCCCGAAACCGAGGGCGAGGACGGGGGCTGGGAAAGTGCCGAAATCCGGACCGGCGTGTCGCATCTTGCGCTGTCGGCAAGGCGCTCCTTCATGGCCTCGCCCTTCGATTATGCCGTCCAGGCGCGCATCTTCGTCGTGCGCGATGTGAGCCGCACCGACATGGGCCAGATCGCGGCGGCCTATCGCGAACTTTTTCGCGCGGCGGGGGGCGGGGCGCTCGGCCTCTTCACCGCCATTCACCGGCTTCGCGCCGTGCATGAACGGATCGTGACGCCGCTCGAGGAAGGGGGTCTGCCGCTTTACGCGCAGCATATCGACGCGCTCGATACCGGCACGCTGGTCGACATTTTCCGGGCGGAGCGCAATGCCTGCCTGCTCGGCACGGATGCGGTGCGGGACGGGGTGGACGTGCCGGGAGATTCCCTGCGCATGATCGTGTTCGACCGCGTGCCCTGGCCGAGGCCGGACATCCTGCACAAGGCGCGGCGCGTACAATTCGGCAAGGCGCGTTACGACGACATGATCACCCGGCTCAGGCTGAAACAGGCCTTCGGGCGGCTGATCCGGCGGGCGACCGACCGGGGTGTCTTCGTGGCGCTCGATTCTCGTCTGCCGACGCGGCTGACCACCGGATTTCCGCCGGGCGTCACCATCCACCGGGTCGGGCTTGCCGAAGCCATCGCCGAGACGCGGGCCTTTCTCGGCACACCGGACCCCATGCTTGCTCCCCGGCAGGCCAGCCCCTAAGCTCCCGGCAAATTTACGCAAGGAAGGCCCATGTCGACGATTTCTCCCGAACATGCCCTGATCTACATCATGGTGACGATGAGCGCGGTGGACCGCGCCATGAGCGACAATGAGCTGAGAGATATCGGCACCATCGTGAAGACGCTGCCTGCCTTCCGTAATTTTCATGCGGAGAAGCTCATTCCGGCGGCGCGGGAATGCGCCGCGATCCTGCAGGAAGATGGCGGGCTCGATGCCGTGTTCAGCCTGGTGAAGGATGCGCTGCCGCCGCATCTGCGCGAAACGGGCTATGCGCTCGCGGTGGAAATCGCGGCGGCGGACGAGGCAGTCGGCGCGGAGGAAATCCGGTTGCTGCAACTGCTGCGCGACACGCTCGACATCGACAAGCTCACCGGCGCCGCGATCGAGCGGGGCGCGCGGGCGCGGCACATGCCGCTTTGATTTTCTGTTCTTTCGCAATTCCGGACGGAAAACCGCAAGAAGAGAGCAGTTTTCCTGGAATTGCTCCAGCGCGTCAGCCGCAGGCGCCCGTTCCCGTTTCGCGCAGGTCGCCGTCGATGCGGTCGAAGAAGGTGCGGGTGCAGGCCGACGGTCCGGCATACCGGTCCGTCTCGCGGTGGATCAGGACGGTCCGGCCCTCTTCCCATATGTAAATGTCGACACCGCCCTCGGCCGCGCTCGAGCGCCAGCGGCTGACGATCTCCTGCGTTTCGGGATCGAACTCCGGCGAGACGATCTCATCGAGCGCGGCGTTACCGACAAAGGCCTCCTCGTCCGGCACCCACAGCCAGTTGCGGTAGAGGACGTTCGGCCCGGCCGTTCCCGCCGCGATGAGGCGGAGGTCGTGGTAGCCGTCGAAATTGACGTCGATCAGTTCGAAGCCGTTGTCCGGGATTTGTCCGGCGGCGTGCGAGCCTGCGTCCTCAATTGTCTGGAAGGCCTCGACCTCGCCCTTGCGCCGGATATGGACGGTGTCGACCATCCGGCCGCCGAATTCATCGAGACGCCATGAAAGCGAGAAATAAAGTTCCGGCAAAACGGGGCTGATGCTGCCCTGGCAAACGATGGGCGCCCTGTCCGACGCATCCGATGGCGCGACGCAGGTGTAGCTGCTCTGGAAGGTTTCGTCGCCGCGCACATTCTCGCGCCTTGCTTCCGCACCTGCCGCCGCTTCGGCCGCCACGCCTTCCACATGCGCACCGGCGGGAGCCGATTGCTGCGCAAGAGCGGCACCGGCGGCCGCCAGAAAAGGCGCCGCCACGAATGGCAAAGTCCAAAGGCAGAAACGAAGCCACATGAGCGGCGCAGCCCTCTTCACGCATTGTTGAGTCGCGTGGGAGTGCATTCTAGCGCAAGAGGGACGCGGGCGGCCTTTTTCTTGCGGGGCCCGACCCTCTATACTCCGTCTCCCTTTCCAGGTCTCCCGGCGGCCCCTCGGGTTCCGCGGATGAGCGGGGCAGACCAAACCCGGCCAGCGAATGTTCGACTTCCTCACCCTGCACGAACCTGCCTTGAGGCTTGCCGCCTTTGCCGGTGTGCTTGCCCTGATGTTGCTGCTGGAATTCGCGATTCCGCGGCGCGGCCGCAGCGGCCCAAGGCTCCGGCGCTGGACGACCAACCTGGCGCTGGCGGGTGCGGGGACGCTGCTGCTTCGCATCGCCGTTCCCCTGCTCGCCGTCGGCGTCGCGGTGCTCGCGGAGCAAAACGGGTTCGGTCTTTTCAACTGGACGGCCACGCCCGAGGCCGTCGCCTTCGTGCTGTCGTTCGTTGCGCTCGATCTTCTCGTCTATGTCCAGCATGTGGTGTTTCACAAGATCGGGCTTCTCTGGCGGCTGCACCGCGTGCATCACGCGGACCCGGATGTCGATGCGACGACGGGCATTCGCTTCCATCCCGTCGAAATCCTGCTTAGCATGGGGATCAAGATGGGCGCGGTCGCCCTGCTCGGCGCGCCTGCCGCCGCCGTCATCCTGTTCGAGGTCGTGCTCAACGCCACTGCGATGTTCAACCATTCGAACATCGACATCGGCGGCGCGGACAAGTGGATCCGTCCTCTCATCGTGACACCCGACATGCACCGGGTGCACCATTCCATCCACCGGGACGAATACAAC
>JACIYQ010000146.1 GCA_014359855.1 Parvibaculum sp. | reverse complement strand
CGCGCGGTGAACTCGAGAATGATGTCCTGTCCGTCGACCCATTCCTTGGTGTAGGTGAAATCCTCGAAACCCTGCATCACCGCCGTCAGGATCGCTATCACATAGGGCTTCGACGCCTACCAGCGGTTGAGGAAAATTCTCGCTTCGTTGGACATGGCGTCCTCCCGCAGATTACTTCAGCACGCCCTGCAGCACGAGGCGCGTGTGAATGTCGATGAGCGTCTTCCGGTCGATCCGGCCTTTTGCATCGTACCATGTGCAAATGCCCGTCAGCATCGCAAGGATGGCGTATGCGCTGACAGGTATGTCGTCAATTTTGAACAGGCGTTTCTCTGTCCCGCGTTTGAGGATGTCGCAGAGCCGTTCTTCATAAGCACGACGCAAGGCGACGATCTTCTTGCGGTTTTTGGGGTCGAGGCTCCGCAGCTCGGACGATCCGATGAAAACCTCACGCTTGCGCTCGATGTGGTAGGTGAGATGAAAGGCGATGAAGGCCTTTAGCCGGGCGAGCGGATATTCGATACCATCAAGTTCGGCATCGACGCTCTGAAGCAGTGTCACCATGTGATTGTGGATGAGATCGAAAAGAAGGTCCTGCTTGGTCTCGATATGGTTGTAGAGCGAGCCGGGCTGCAGGCCGACCCGGGCTGCGAGATGCCGCAGGCTCACCGCTTCGAAGCCGCGCTCGTGAATAAGGTCGAGCCCTGCCTCGTGGATGGCGGCGAGCGTCTTTTTGCCCGAGGAACCTGCCGTTCTGCTCAATAGACGATCCTTCGATTCAGGGGCAGGTCAGGGCCGATCCGGGCCTTGCCTGATCCAGAATACGAACGTATGATCGTTTTTATAAAAAATCCAGTCCGGGATGGAATGCCGTGGCAATTCTGAAAACAAGCGTCAACACGCGGGATGCCCGCTTCAAGCAGAATGCGGAGGCGATGGCGGCGCTCACCGCCGCGCTCGACGAGGAGAGGACGAGGGCGGCTCTTGGCGGCGACGAACGCTCGCGCGAGCGGCATGTCGCGCGCGGCAAAATGCTGCCGCGCGACCGCGTCTACGGGCTCATCGATCCCGGGACGCCGTTCCTCGAATTATCCCCGATGGCCGCGCATGGCATGTATGGCGAGGCGATCAACGCTGCCGGCATCATCACGGGCATAGGGCGTATTGCGGGCCAGGAATGCGTCATCGTCTGCAATGACGCGACGATCAAGGGCGGCACCTACTATCCGGTCACCGTGAAGAAGCATCTCCGCGCGCAGGAAATAGCGCTCGAAAACAATCTGCCCTGTTTCTATCTGGTGGACTCGGGCGGTGGGAACCTGCCGAATCAGGCGGATATCTTTCCCGACCGCGAGCATTTCGGCCGCGCCTTCTACAATCAGGCGCGCATGTCGGCGAAGGGTATTCCGCAGGTCGCCGTCGTCATGGGTTCGTGCACGGCGGGCGGCGCTTATGTGCCGGCTATGTCCGACGAGACGGTGATCGTGCGCAAGCAGGGAACGATCTTTCTTGGCGGGCCACCGCTGGTGAAGGCGGCAACGGGCGAAGTGGTGACGGCGGAAGACCTCGGCGGCGCGGATGTGCATTCGCGCAAGTCGGGTGTGACCGACCATTATGCCGTGGACGAAGCGCATGCGCTTGCCATAGCGCGCCAGATTGCGGGCACGCTCAACCGGAAGAAGTCCATCGCCATTCCGCTCGCCGAACCGCGCGAGCCGCTCTACGACATGGCCGAGCTTGACGGTGTGGTGCCACATTCGCTCTCGATCCAGTACGACGTTCGCGAGGTGATCGCGCGGCTGGTAGACGGGTCCGACTTCGACGAATTCAAGAAGCTCTATGGCACGACTCTCGTCTGCGGCTTTGCGCATATCCACGGGCTGCCGGTCGGCATTGTCGCGAATAACGGCATCCTCTTTTCGGGCTCGGCCCTGAAGGGAGCTCATTTCATCGAGCTCTGCTGTCAGCGCAAGGTGCCACTCCTCTTTCTCCAGAACATTGCAGGTTTCATGGTGGGCCGTGAATATGAGACGGGCGGCATCGCCAAGGACGGCGCAAAGCTGGTGATGGCGGTGGCGTCGGCCAATGTGCCGAAGGTCACGCTGATCATCGGCGGCTCCTACGGCGCGGGCAATTACGGCATGTGCGGACGTGCCTATTCGCCCCGTTTCCTCTTCACCTGGCCGAATGCGCGCATATCCGTCATGGGCGGAGAGCAGGCGGCCAGCGTGCTTGCGACAGTGCATCGCGATGCGGAGAAATGGACGCCGGAAGAAGCAGACGCCTTCAAGGCACCGATCCGCGCAAAATATGACGAGGAGGGGCATCCCTATTTCGCAACTGCGCGGCTCTGGGACGATGGCATCGTCGCACCTTCGGAGACGCGGCGTGTTCTCGCGCTCGCTTTCTCAGCCGCCCTCAATGCGCCGATACCGGAGACGCCCTTTGGCGTCTTCCGGATGTGAGGAGGGGATAAAATGTTCAAGACCCTTCTCATTGCCAATCGCGGCGAAATCGCCGTCCGTGTCATCCGCACGGCGCGGCGCATGGGCCTCAAGACCATCGCCGTTTATTCGGATGCTGACGCGAATGCCTATCACGTGGCAGAAGCCGACGAGGCTTACCGGATCGGACCCGCGCCGGTCGCCGAAAGCTATCTCCGCATCGACGCCATTCTCGATGCCTGCGCGCGCTCGGGCGCGGAGGCGGTGCATCCGGGCTATGGATTCCTCTCCGAAAATGCGGGCTTTGCGGAGGCTTGCGAAAAGGCCGGGCTGATCTTCGTTGGGCCGTCTGCAAGTGCGATCCGCGCGATGGGGCTGAAGGACGCGGCCAAGGCGCTGATGGAAAAGGCGGGCGTGCCTATCGTTCCCGGCTATCACGGGGATAACCAGCACGCGGACTTTCTCGGCGAGCAGGCAGGGAAGATCGGCTACCCCGTACTCATCAAGGCGGTCGCGGGCGGCGGCGGCAAGGGGATGCGCCGGGTGGACGACCCCGCCGACTTCGCCAAGGAACTCAAGAGCGCGCAGCGCGAGGCAGGCTCAGCCTTTGGCGACGAACGCGTGCTCGTCGAGAAGTATGTGGCGAGGCCGCGCCACATCGAAATCCAGGTCTTTGCCGATGGTCACGGGCAGGCGGTCTCGCTCTACGAGCGCGATTGCTCGTTGCAGCGCCGCCACCAGAAAGTGATCGAAGAGGCGCCCGCACCCGGCATGCCGCCTGAAATGCGTAAGGCCATGGGCGAGGCGGCGGTGGCGGCTGCGAAGGCTATCGGCTATCGCGGCGCGGGCACCGTCGAGTTCATCGCGGATGCGTCCGGCGGGCTCAAGCCGGACGGGTTCTGGTTCATGGAAATGAACACGCGCCTTCAGGTCGAGCATCCGGTGACGGAGGCGATCACGGGGCTCGATCTTGTCGAATGGCAGCTTCGCGTCGCGGCGGGCGAGCATCTGCCGCTCGTGCAGGACAAGGTGCCGCTGAAAGGCCACGCGGTCGAAGTGCGCCTCTATGCGGAAGACCCGGCGAAGAAATTCTTTCCCTCGACCGGCAAGCTGCTGCGTCTTCGTCTGCCATCAAATATGCCGCATGTCCGCGCGGACATGGGCGTGCGCGAGGGGGATGAGGTGAGCATGTTCTACGATCCGATGATCGGAAAGATCATCGCGCATGGCGAGACGCGGCTGATCGCGCTTCGCACGCTCCGGGGATTTTTGTCCCGCATGGAGGTCGCGGGACCCAAGACAAATCTCGCCTTTCTCGCCGCGGCGATGGGCCACGAGGCCTTCATGGCCGGGGATATCGATACGGGCTTTATCGACCGGCATCTCGATCAACTCGTCCCGAAGGGCGGGGCAGAGCCGCGCGTCCTTGCGCTTGGCGTCGCGGCATATCTTCTTCGCCGGAAGGCGCAGTTGGAGGCTTCGCAGCGGCAGGGCGACGAACCTTTCTCGCCCTGGTCGGCGAGTGATAGCTGGGTTCCCGGCGGACACCGCAGCGAGCGGATGAAATTTCTCGTGGGCGGCGAGGAAGTCGTGCTCACCGTGGTGCCGGACAGAGAGGGCTGGCGCATTGCCGGTGCGCGCGATGAGGGCGACGATATGCTCGCTTCCGCCGCCATGAGCGGCGACGGCGCGCTGACGGCGACCGTCGATGGCGTTCGCCTGAGCGCGGCTTGTGTCTCCAGGGGCGCGGGATTTATCCTCATTCACGAAGGAACGGTGACGGAGTTCGAAATCGCCGATCCGATGGATGTCGATGTTGCATCCGACGCAGATACGGGTGCGCTCAAGGCGCCAATGCCCGGGAAGATCGTTCAGGTGCTGACCGAGGCCGGCGCGAGCGTCAAGAAGGGCGCGGCGCTCGTGGTCATGGAGGCGATGAAGATGGAGCAGACGTTGGTAGCAGGTGTCGATTCCGTGGTCGCCGCGGTGCATGCCGGTGTGGGCGACCAGGTTGAGGCGGGGGCCGAGCTCGTTACCTTCGAGGAGAACAAGGATTGACGATTCATCTCGTCAAACTCTGCGTCGGTGCGGACGATATTTCAGATCTTGCGGGATGGCAGGCCGAACGGCTTGCCGAAAAGAAGAAGCTCAAGCAGCCGCAGGTACTCGCACATGTGACCCGTATGGCGCCGAAGCGCGCCGAGGAACTTCTCTCCGGAGGATCGCTCTACTGGGTCATGAAGGGCGTCATTCGATGCCGCCAGAAGCTCATGGGGATCGAGCCTTTTACGGACAATGAAGGTATCAGCCGCTGCCGCCTTGTACTCGACAGCGAGATCGTGCCCACTCGGCGGCAGGAACGGCGGCCCTTTCAGGGCTGGCGGTATCTGGAGGCCAAGGATGCGCCTCCTGACGTGAAAAAAGGCGAGGAGGGGGACGACATGCCAGAGGAAATGCGCCGGGAGCTCGAAGAACTCGGGCTTCTCTAGACCGGCATATTGTCGATGAGGCGCGTCCGGCCGATCTTTGCCGCAACGAGGATGCGGGCGGGACCTGCAGGCTTGTTGTCCGGGAAAGCGGCCAGGGAAGTGGCATCGCGAACCTCGAGATAGTCGAGTTTGTCGAAGCCGAGCGCGAGGATGCGCTTCGATCCTTCGGCGCTTGCCTCTGAGATCGGCGTTCCGTTTGCGACGTTCGCTGCCGTCTCGCGCAGGATGACATTCAGCTGGCCGGCGGCCTTCCGTTCCTCCGGCGAGAGATAGACATTGCGCGACGACATGGCGAGGCCGTCCGCTTCCCGCATGATAGGCCCGCCCAGGATTTCGACGGGGATGTCGAGGTCGGCAACCATGCGGCGGATCACCATGAGCTGCTGCCAATCCTTCTCACCGAAGATCGCGATGTCGGGCATCGCGCGGAGGATCAGCTTGGCGACGACCGTAGCGACGCCTGCAAAATGCGTTGGTCGAAACGTGCCTTCCAGGGGCTCCGTAACGCCGGTGAGCGAGATCGTGGTCGAGAAGCCTTCGGGATACATGTCGGCCGCGTCAGGCGCGAAAATGAGGTCGGCCTGGCCTTCCAACTTTGCGGCATCGGCTGCTTCGGTACGGGGATAAGCTGAGAAATCCTCGTTCGGCGCGAACTGGGTCGGGTTCACGAAAATGGAAACGACGACGCGGTCGGCTTTCGTTCGGGCGAGGTCGATGAGCGACAGGTGTCCTTCATGGAGTGCTCCCATGGTCGGCACGAGCGCAACGCTCAGGCCCTCCTTGCGCCAGGCGGCGACAGCCTCGCGGAGGTCGGCGGCGCTGCGTGCGACGGGAATCTTGTAGCTCGCGGTATCGAGCGGCATGGGGCAAGTCCTCCGGAAAAACCGCGCGGAAGATAGCGGCGAAGAGACAGGACATCAATTCCAGTCGTAAACGCCGCCGCGAGCCCTATATCTCTGTCATGTACAGGATGATAGCAGCAGCGTTTCTCGCTTTTCTTGCCGCGTCGCCCGCCTTCGCGCGCGGTCCGGTTGCGCCGGAAGCCCCGCAGCTTCAGACGATCGAAAATCCGGCGCCGAAGGCTGAACCACGCAAGAGCTTCGTTCCCGGCCATAAAAGCGAGTATGGCGGCTGGGTTCGGCCGCAAATGCGCGAAGGCCCACCCATTCCGCCCGTGTCACCCACGGAGGAATCCAAAGGATATGTCCCCGGCCACTACGACAGCGAAGGCCGCTGGGTGCCTGGCCAACCGAGATAGAAATCAGGCCAGGCGGCCTTCGACCGCCTTGGCGTAGAGCGTTTCGTAGTCGGCGACGCTCATGGGGAGCGGATTGCCGCCGGTGCACGGGTCTTCCAGCGCCATGGGAGCCGCTTCCGGGATAACGTCGACATCCACACCGATTTCCTTCAGCGTGTGCGGAATGCCGACTTCCTCGCGCAACGCGAGCACCCAATCCACGAAGCCTGAAAAGCTCTGCTTCCTGAGATCGAGATAGCGGGCTGCCGCCGTCAGCTTTTCCTCGATCACTGCCTTGTTGTGAATCAGCACATAGGGCATCACCACGGCATTGGTCAGGCCGTGATGCGTGCCTCGCAGCGAGGAACAGGGGTGGCTCATCGCGTGCATGGAGCCGAGGCCCTTCTGGAAGGCTGTTGCGCCCATGGACGAGGCCGCCAGCATGAAGGCGCGCGCTTCGACATTGCTGCCGCGCCGCGTCGCTTCCGGCAGCCAGTCCTTTACGAGCCGCATCCCTTCGAGAGCGACGCCCTGCGCCAGCGGATGCCAGAAAGGCGAACACCAGGCTTCGAGATTGTGAGAGAGTGCGTCCATGCCCGTCGCTGCCGTGATGTGCGGCGGGAGGCCG
This sequence comes from Parvibaculum sp., assembly GCA_014359855.1. Lineage (GTDB taxonomy): Bacteria > Pseudomonadota > Alphaproteobacteria > Parvibaculales > Parvibaculaceae > Parvibaculum. The sequence continues at coordinate 3,263 of JACIYQ010000146.1, read as the reverse complement.
GTGGTCAGTTCGGGGTCGCAGATGACATCGACAGGCATCATCTTCGGATGGAAGATGATCTTCTTCGTGTGGTCGCTTTCATCCGTGATGACGGCGGCGCGACCGACCTCGGAGCCGGTTCCGGCGGTTGTCGGCACGGCGATCACCGGCGCGATGCCTTTCGGATCTGCGCGCGTCCACCAGTCCTCACGGTCCTCGTAGTCCCACATGGGCCGGGTCTGTCCCGACATGAAGGCGATGGCCTTGCCTGCGTCCATCGCGCTGCCGCCGCCGATGACAATGACGCCGTCGTGCTTTCCGTTCCGGAAGACCTTGAGGCCGGCTTCCACGTCCGACCCCACCGGGTTCGGATGCACATCGGTGAAGAGCGCAGGCGGGATGCCGTTCTTTTCCAGCAAGGCAAGCGCCTCGGCGATCATCGGGAGCGGCTTCAGGCCAGGATCGGTTACGAGAAGCGGACGATTTATACCCGCTACCGAGCAGGCTTCCGCAAGTTCCGAAATGCGCCCCGGTCCGAAGCGCATCTTCGTCGGGAAGTTCCAGCTGCCGTTCAGGCTCGGATAGGTGTCGATCATTTTGTTTTCGTTCTCAGGTGATAGCTCTTCGGGCGGGTGACGAATTCATAGCCGACGCGCGAAAGGGTGGCGCCACGCCCGGTGTCCTTCACGCCCGTCCAGGCGAGGGCGGGATCGAGATAGTCGCAGCGGTTGAGGAAGAATGTGCCCGTGTCGATCTGCACGCCGATCTTTTCTCCGGCATCTTCGTCTTCCGTCCAGACGGACGCCGTTAATCCATAAGGACTGTCGTTCATCAGTTCAATTGCCTCCTCATCGGAGGTGACTTTCATGATGCCGATGACGGGACCGAAAGTCTCCTCACGCATGACATCCATCTGATGGTTCACATCAACAAGGACTTCAGGGCCCAGATAGGGCGTGCCTGCCCTGGAGGCGGGGAACCGGGCCTCTCCGATCAATGCCCGGGCGCCGGCGCGTTTTGCCTGTTCGATCTGGCCGCGCACGAAAGTTGCGGCCGAGGCACGCACCATAGGACCGATCGTGGTTTCGGGATCGAGAGGGCTGCCGAGCTTGTATTTCTTCGTTAGTTCAACGAAGCCCTCCACGAAATCGTCATAGACGTCGGCGTGAACATAGAGGCGCTCCTTGCCGCAGCACGATTGGCCGGAGTTGAAATAGGCGCCGTCCACGAGATTCTCGACGGCGAAGGGAAGATTGGCGTCGGCGCGCACATAGGCGGGATCCTTGCCGCCGAGTTCGAGGCCAACATTGATGAACCTGCCAGAGGCTGCCTTGACGACCGCGTGCCCGCCAGCGACGGAGCCGGTAAACATCACCTGGTCCGTGCGTGGGTCGGCAATCGTTCGTTCCGTCATCTCATGGCTCATATGCACGACCTGGAAGAGTCCGTCCGGCGCGCCCGCCTTGGAGAAGGCGGTTGCAAAGCGCTCGGCGCAAAGCGGGGTCTGGCCCGAATGCTTCAAAATCACCGTGTTGCCAGCCATGATTGCGGGCACCACCGAGTTGACGGCAATCAGATAGGGGTAGTTCCAGGCCGCGACCACGAGCACCGCGCCAACCGGTTCGCGCCGGACCCAGCGGCGGAAACCCTCCTTGGGGCCTGCATCGACATCGGCGAGCGCATCGCCTGCGATCGCGATCATGTAGCGCGCGCGTTCCTCGAAACCCCTCATCTCACCGGCGCCAAAAGCGATGGGTCTTCCCATCTGCCAGGCGAGCTCCGGCACGATCTCGTCCTTCATGGCAAGGAAGGTTTCCACGAAGCGCAGACAGAGCGCGGCACGCTCCGCGACGGGTACATATTTCCAGGCGGCCTGAGCCGCTTTAGCCGCGGACAAGGCGCCGTCGACTTCGGCCCATGTCGCCAGAGTGCGTTCCGCGTAAACGCTCCCGTCGACCGGGGATATGACTTTCAGGGTGTCGCTCATCCTCGTTCGAAGCCTCTCATCAATTCCCAGTCGGTGACACGGCGTTCATATTCCATCTGCTCCCAGCGTCCCGTGTGGAGGTAGTGCTCAACAACGTCATCGCCGAGGGCGGCGCGGAGCGTATCCGATTTTTCAAGCGCCGTAAGTGCGTCACGTAGACTCTTTGGCAGGGAGGGGATGCCTGCACCGCCATAAGCATCGCCCGTAAACTCGGGCTCGAGGCTCAGCTTCTGTTCCACGCCCTGAAGGCCAGTGGCGAGCAGGGCGGCATAAGCCAGATAAGGGTTCAGGTCGGCGCCACCAACGCGGCATTCGATACGCAGGCTCTTGCCATGGCCGCACATCCGGAAGCCCGCTGTGCGATTGTCGTTCGACCATACGACATTGGTAGGCGCGAACGAGCCGCTCACGAAGCGCTTGTAGGAGTTCACGACAGGCGCAAGGAAGTAGGTCATCTCATGCGCGTGGCGCAGCTGCCCCGCAAGGAAGTTCTGACAGAGGTCGGACATGCCGTAAGGATTCGCCTTTTCGTCGAAGAAGTGCGCATCCTTGGCCTTCTCATCCCAGAGCGACATGTGAATGTGACAGGACGATCCGGCCTGCTCGTAATTCCACTTCGCCATGAAAGTCACGGCCTTGCCGTGCAGCCATGCGATTTCCTTGATGCCGTTCTTGAGGAGCGAGTGACGGTCGGCCATCTCCAGAGCCTCGGCATAGCGGACGTTGATTTCTTCCTGCCCGGGACCCCACTCGCCTTTGGAATTCTCAACGGGGATGCCAGCGCCTTCGAGGCCTGTGCGGATCGCCCGCATGATGCCTTCTTCCTTGGTGGTCGCGAAGACATGATAATCCTCAGTATACCAATTCGGCGTCTTCAGGTCTCTGTATCGCTTTTCGTGTGCGCCTTCATAGGTCTCGTCGAAGAGGTAAAATTCAAGCTCGGACGCCATGAAAGCTTTCATCTTCATGGCGGCGAGGCGCTTCAGTTGCTTCTTGAGGATGGAGCGCGGCGCATGGGGGATATCCTCGCCATGATGGTCGACGGTATCGCAAATGACGATGGCCGTGCCGGGCAGCCAGGGAACGCGGCGCAGGGTGGACAGGTCGGGTTTCAGTGCGAAGTCGCCATAGCCCTGGGCCCAGCTCGCGGCCTTGTAGCCCGGGACCGGTTCCATGTCGGTATCGACCGTGAGGAGGTAGTTGCAGGCGTGGGTTTCGTGAACGCCCGTGTCGAGGAAGAAGGGGGCCGCCATCCTCTTCCCGACCAGTCGCCCCTGCATATCCGGCATGGCCATGA
>JACIYQ010000145.1 GCA_014359855.1 Parvibaculum sp. | reverse complement strand
ACGCCGGGCAAGACCGGGATCGCGCATTTCCTCGAGCATCTGATGTTCAAGGGAACGGACAAGATCGAGCCCGGTCAGTTCTCGCGGATCGTCGCGCGCAATGGCGGGCAGGACAACGCCTTCACGCATTACGACTTCACGGCTTATTTCCAGGTCATCGCAAAGGACCGCCTGCCTCTCGTCATGGAGATGGAGGCGGACCGCATGAGCAACCTCAAGCTTACCGATGCCGAGGTTCTTCCCGAGCGCGACGTGGTGCTCGAGGAACTGCGCATGCGGATCGAGAACGACCCGGCAGCCGAGCTTCAATCCGAGATGAACGCGGCGCTATATGGCGATCACCCTTACGGGCGCGACATCATCGGCCACAAGGCGGAAATCGCCGCGCTCGGCACCGGAGACGCACTGGATTTCTACAATCGCTACTACACGCCGAACAACGCGACCCTGATCGTCGCGGGAGACGTGACGGCCGAGGAATTGAAGCCGCTCGCCGAAAAATATTACGGCGGTATCGCAGAACGCGCGCCAACCTTCCTGCGCAAGCGGACGCAGATCGTCGCGCCGGCGGAGGACAAGCGCGTGACGCGGCGCGACCCTCGCGTGGACGAAGCGACATGGATCCGGTTTTACCCCGCGCCCGGCTATGCGGGTGCCGGCGCCGAAAGGGGTGCGGCGCTCGATGTTCTTGCACAGGTTCTCGGCGGCGGAACCACAAGCCGCCTCTATCGCGCGCTGGTCGTGGAGCAAGGCGTAGCAACGGCCGTGAGCAGCTGGTACGAGGGAAGCCGCCTCGACGGAGGCAAGTTCGGCTTTTATGCGCTGCCCCAGGTGGGCGGCGATCTCGATGCGGTCGAGACCGCGGTCGAGGGGGAAGTTGCGCGGCTTCTCGAAGAGGGCGTGACCGATGAGGAGATCGAGCGGGCAAAGACCGTGATCGTCGCCGGCGCCGTCTATGCGCGCGACAATCAGCGGACCATGGCCTACGCCTATGGCGAGGGCCTGATGACGGGCATGAGCGTGGAGGAAATCCACGAATGGCCCGACCGCGTGCGCGAGGTGACGAAAGACGACGTGCTGGCAGCAGCAAGATCGGTTCTCGCCGGAACGCATTCCGTGACGGGCGAATTGCTGCCGGGAGGGCGTTCCTGATGGCGGGTCTCGACCGGCATATTGTTCGCGCTGCGCTTGCGGCTCTCTGTTTCTGCTTCGTGGCCGTGCTGCCTGCGCGCGCGATGGACATCGAGCGCGTGGTGAGCCCCGGCGGCATCGAAGCCTGGCTTGTGCAGGAGGATTCGGTGCCCGTCGTGGTGATGGAGGTCGCCTGGAAAGGCGGCTCGGCCACCGACCCGGAAGGCAAGGCCGGTCTCGCCCATATGGTGTCGGGCCTGCTCGACGAAGGCGCGGGCGATCTCAGCTCGGCCGAATTCCAGATGCGCATGCAGGACATTGCCGCGCGCATGTCGTTTTCAGCCGACAGCGATTATTTCAACGGCACGCTGACGACGCTCGCGAACCACAGGGAAAAGGCGTTCGAACTCTTCGCGATGGCGATATCCGCGCCGCGTTTCGACGAGGACGCGGTCGAACGTATCCGTGGGCAGATCGCAACCTCCATCGCGCGCAATCGTCAGTCACCGGACTGGATCGCCTCGAACGGCTGGTACAAGGCTGCGTTTGGCAATCATCCCTATGCCCGCGACGGAGACGGAACGCCGGAAAGCATCGCGGCGATCACACGCGACGATCTTGTCGCCTACACGAAGAGGGCGCTCGCCAGGGACAATCTGAAGATCGCGGTTGTGGGCCCGGTCACACCTTCCGAACTGCGCGCGCTTCTCGACCGCACCTTCGGCGCCTTGCCGCAGGAGGCGGAGGTTCCGGAAATTCCCAGGGTGGAGGTGAAGAAGGCCGGCGAGGTCACGGTCGTGGTGCGCGACTTTCCGCAAAGCGTCGTTCTGTTCGGCCTTGAAGGCGTTGCGCGCGAGGACCCCGATTTCATTCCCGCCTATGTGATGAACTACGTTCTCGGCGGCGGCAGCTTTTCTTCGCGCCTCACCGAGGAAGTACGCGAAAAGCGCGGCCTTGCCTATTCGATCGGCACCTATCTCTATCCGATGGACAGCGCCGCCATGCTGCTCGGCCAGGTCGGCACGAAGAACGAGCGCGTCGGCCAGACGCTGTCGCTCATCCGCAAGGAGATGGCGCGCATGGCTGAAGAGGGTGTGACGGCCGATCAGCTCGACGATGCGAAGACCTACCTGACAGGGTCCTATCCGCTTCGCTTCACCTCGAACCGCTCCATTGCGAGCCAGCTTCTCGGCATCCAGATCGCCGGTTATGGCATCGATTACGTGGACAACAGGAACGCGCTGATCGAGGCCGTGACGCGCGAAGACGTGGCGCGCGTCGCAAGGCGGCTGCTGAAGCCGGACGAGCTTCTGGTCACGATCGTGGGCAAGCCGAACCTCTCGTCCGAGCCGGAAGGCCTGCCTGCGACGGACGACATGGCGCCCCCGCCCCCGGGCGGGCCCACGGAAGGCCATCACTGAGGGAACCGCCTCGGCTTCCCGGGTGTTTCCGTTCTTGTTACGCTCTCCCCCGGGCCTCGCGATTCCGGTCGCATGGGTCTTCTCCGGAATGTTGGAACGAGTACATGGCCGATACCGACCTGCCTTACCGCCAGTCTCTGGACAATTGCTTTGCCGAGGCAATAGGCGGTGGCGGCCTTTCGCGCGAAAGCTATGGCAAGGCGCTCGCGCGCGCCGAA
>JACIYQ010000144.1 GCA_014359855.1 Parvibaculum sp. | reverse complement strand
TATCGTCTGCCTCGACGCGAAGGTGAACTTCGACTCGAACGCGCTCTACCGGCACAAGGACATCGTCGAGCTGCGCGACCTCACCGAAGAGGACCCGGCCGAAGTCGAGGCGTCGAAATACGACCTCAACTACATCAAGCTCGACGGCAAGATCGGCTGCATGGTGAACGGTGCGGGCCTTGCCATGGCGACCATGGACATCATCAAGCTCTACGGCTCGGAGCCTGCGAACTTCCTCGATGTCGGCGGCGGCGCGACGAAGGAAAAGGTCACGGCCGCCTTCAAGATCATTCTCTCCGATCCAAGCGTCGAAGGCATTCTGGTCAACATCTTTGGCGGCATCATGCGTTGCGACATCATCGCGGAAGGCGTCGTTGCCGCCGCGAAGGAAGTCTCGCTTGGCGTGCCGCTGGTGGTGCGTCTCGAAGGCACCAATGTCGATCTTGGAAAGAAGATCATGGCGGAATCGGGCCTGCCCATCATTTCCGCGGATAACCTCGCCGATGCGGCCGAGAAAATCGTCAAAGCCGTGAAGGAGGCCGCATAATGTCCGTTCTCGTCGACAAGAATACGAAGGTCATCTGCCAGGGCTTCACGGGTAATCAGGGTACGTTCCATTCGGAACAGGCGATTGCCTACGGGACGAAGATGGTCGGCGGCGTGAGCCCCGGCAAGGGCGGCACGAAGCATCTCGACCTCCCGGTCTTCAACACGGTCGCCGAGGCGGTCGAGAAGACGGGCGCGACGGCATCGGCGATCTACGTGCCGCCGCCCTTCGCGGCCGACGCGATCCTGGAAGCGATCGATGCGGGCATCGAACTCGCCGTCTGCATCACCGAGGGCATTCCCGTTCTCGACATGGTGAAGGTGAAGCGCGCGCTTTCGGCTTCGAAGACGCGCCTCGTTGGTCCGAACTGCCCGGGCGTCATCACACCGGGCCAGTGCAAGATCGGCATCATGCCGGGCCATATTCACAAGCCGGGCTCGGTCGGCATCGTGTCGCGCTCGGGCACGCTCACCTACGAAGCAGTTGCCCAGACGACGGCGGCGGGCCTCGGCCAGTCGACCTGCATCGGCATCGGCGGCGATCCGGTGAACGGCACCAACTTCATCGACTGCCTCGAGATGTTCCTCGGCGATCCCGACACGACCTCGATCATCATGATCGGTGAAATCGGCGGCTCTGCCGAAGAAGATGCGGCGGAATTCCTGAAGACATCCAAGGTGAAAAAGCCCGTTGTCGGCTTCATCGCCGGTGTCACCGCCCCTCCCGGCCGCCGCATGGGTCATGCCGGCGCCATCATTTCGGGCGGCAAGGGCGGCGCGGAGGACAAGATGGAGGCCATGCGTTCGGCTGGCATCACTGTCGCGAAGTCGCCCTCAGCGCTCGGCACGACGCTGGTTGAAGTGCTGAATAAGTGAACCGGGCCTCGTTTCCGGGTTGATCGAGCGGGGTTTCCGGCTTTCCGGATGCCCCGCTTCGCTTTTCGGCTCCTTTTGGGGGCGGTCACAGCTTCGTCAGTATGAAATCTTCACGAAGCTCCTATATTCATAGGCAAGGCACTCGATCTGACCCTCATTCCGGGGCACCTCTGAAAAATGTGCCTCTACGGCAAATCTCGTTGACTGGGAATTGCCTCTGTGGCAATTTTCATTCATGAAACTCACCGACTGGCTCGAATCGAACAACCTGACGGCAAGCGCCTTTGCCGAACAGCTTGGCGTGTCCGTGTCCACCGTCACGCGCTGCATGAACGGCCAGCGCCGCCCCGAATGGCAGACGCTCGATGCGATCTACAAGGCGACGCGCGGTCAGGTGACGCCGAACGATTTCCTGTCCGGCGATGCGGCTCTTCAAGAAGCGGCCGGCGCCGCGCCGATGCCAAATGGACCAGACATCATGAGCAAGAATGGTGAGAACGACCGCATGGAGCGGACGTCCTTCCTCTACGGCGCCAATGCGCCCTTCGTGGAAGAGCTTTATGCCCGCTACCAGGAAAGCCCGTCCTCGGTCGATCCCGAATGGCAGACCTTCTTCAAGGGCCTCGGCGATGCGCCCGAAGATGTGTTGAAGGAAGCGAAGGGCGCTTCCTGGCAGCGGACCGACTGGCCGATCCACGCAAATGGCGAACTGGTGAGCGCGCTCGACGGCAATTGGGGTTCGGCGCCTGTAGGAGCAGGCAAGGTTCGCGAGAAGATTGAACAGCGCCGGCCCGCGGCGAGCGAGGACGAAATCCGTGCGGCGACGCTCGACTCCGTCCGTGCACTGATGATGATTCGCGCCTATCGCATCCGCGGCCATCTCGATGCCGATATCGATCCGCTTGCGCTTCGTCCGAAGTCTCAGCATCCCGAACTGCAGCCGGAAAGCTACGGCTTCGGACCTGACGATCTTGACCGGCCGATTTTCATCGACAATGTGCTCGGCCTCGAAACAGCGACCGTCCGCGAAATGCTCGACATTTTGCGGCGTACCTATTGCGGGACGCTCGCGGTCGAGTTCATGCATATCGGCGATCCGGAAGAGAAGGCCTGGATTCAGGAGCGCATCGAGGGACCGGACAAGGAAATCGCCTTCACCGACATGGGCCGTTCGGCCATTCTCGACAAGCTTATCCAGGCGGAGGGTTTCGAGAAGTTTTGCGGCGTCAAATATGTCGGCACCAAGCGGTTCGGCCTCGACGGCGCGGAAGCGATCATCCCGGCGCTCGAACAGATCATCAAGCGCGGCGGTGCGCTCGGCGTGAAGGAGATCGTCTTCGGCATGGCTCACCGCGGCCGCCTCAACGTTCTGACGAACGTGATGTCGAAGCCCTATCGCGCCGTCTTCCACGAGTTCAAGGGCGGCTCCTCGACGCCGGAAGACGTCGACGGTTCGGGTGACGTGAAATATCATCTCGGCGCTTCCTCGGATCGCGAGTTTGATGGCAACAAGGTGCATCTTTCGCTCACCGCCAACCCGTCGCATCTGGAAATCGTCGACCCCGTCGTGCTCGGCAAGGCCCGCGCGAAGCAGGACCAGCATCACGATCGGCAGCGGGGCAGCGTCATTCCGCTGCTCATCCATGGCGATGCCGCCTTCGCGGGGCAGGGCATCGTTGCCGAATGTCTCGGTCTTTCGGACCTCAAGGGACACCGGACAGGCGGCTCGATCCATTTCATCATCAACAACCAGATCGGCTTCACGACGAGCCCGATCCACAGCCGTTCCTCGCCTTATCCTTCCGACGTCGCAAAGATGGTGCAGGCGCCGATCTTCCATGTGAACGGCGACGACCCGGAAGCGGTTGTCCATGCGGCCAAGATCGCGACGGAATTCCGGCAGCGATTCAACAAGCCGGTCGTCATCGACATGTTCTGCTATCGCCGCTTCGGTCATAACGAAGGCGACGATCCGAGCATGACGCAGCCGCTCATGTACGAAAAGATCAAGGATCATTCGACGACGCTGCAAATCTATTCGAGACGCCTTGTCGATGAAGGTCTGATGTCGGCCGAGGAGGTCGATGAACGTCTGGCCGCCTTCCGCGCGCAGCTCGAGGAAGATTTCCAGGCGGTGGAGACTTTCCGCCCGAACAAGGCGGACTGGCTCGATGGCCGCTGGTCGGGGTTCAGCAAGGCGGAAGGCGAAGCAAGGCGCGGCGAAACGGCCGTCGAGATCGAGAAGCTGAAGGAAATCGGCCGCAAGATTACCGACGTGCCGGACGGCTTCAACATCCACAAGACGGTGCAGCGCTTCATGGACAATCGCCGCAAGGCAATCGAGACCGGCGAGAATATCGACTGGTCGACGGCCGAGGCGCTTGCCTTCGGTTCGCTGCTCGACGAAGGCATCAAGGTGCGTCTGTCGGGTCAGGACTCCGAACGGGGCACCTTTGTGCAGCGCCACTCGGTTCTCAACGACCAGATGACCGAGGACCGCTACGTGCCGCTCAACGGCATCTCCGAAGGTCAGGCGGAATACGAAGTCATCAATTCGATGCTTTCGGAAGCGGCGGTGCTCGGCTTCGAATATGGCTATAGCCTCGCGGAACCCAACGCACTCGTTCTCTGGGAAGCGCAGTTCGGCGATTTCGCAAATGGTGCGCAAGTCGTGATCGACCAGTTCATCTCATCGGGCGAGCGCAAGTGGCTCAGGATGTCGGGCCTCGTCATGCTGCTGCCTCATGGCTATGAGGGGCAGGGGCCGGAGCATTCCTCTGCGCGTCTCGAACGCTACCTGCAGATGTGCGCGGAAGACAATATGCAGGTCGCGAACTGCACGACGCCGATGAACTATTTCCACATTCTGCGCCGGCAGATGCATCGCAACTTCCGCAAGCCGCTCATTCTGATGACGCCGAAATCGCTGCTGCGGCACAA
>JACIYQ010000143.1 GCA_014359855.1 Parvibaculum sp. | reverse complement strand
GCGGCTTCCCCATCATCCCCTCCCCCGCGAGACGGCTCTCAGTATACCGTTGCCTGCACCACCGCCTTCAAGCGTTCGATGATCGAGAATTCGTCGTCGATGAAGTCGCTGTCGACCCACCATTCCTCGACTTCCTTCCGCACACGGCCGATTTCGGGTCCTTCCGGCACGCCGGCGGCCTTGATCATCTCGCCCGTGAGCGGCAGCTCGGGTTTCTCCCAGCTATCGGCCATGGCGAGCATGGCGCGCCACTGAAAGGCATTGTGGCCGCGCTTGTCGTCAGCCCAGCCGAGCGAGACGCGATCCTTGAAGAGCTGGCGGCCCAGCCGGTAGAGCGCGCGGCGCACCTCGCGCATGGAGAGGTAGCAGACGATCTTGGTCTTGCCGGTGAGCATGCCCGCGAGGCGGTCGCGATCCTTGTTCGAAAGGCGCAGCCGCCGCGCGAGCGCGGCGACGCCCGCCTCGTCGAGGTCGAGCATGGCCCCGAGGCGGAGGATCGGATCGGCTTCCCTGAAGAGCTGTTGCGCCTCGATCTCGACCAGCTTCTCGAAACGGTCGAGGCGGCTTGCTTCCGGCAGCACGATGGCGAGGATGCCCGCCGCCACCATCTGGCGACAGGCGGCGCCTGCCTCGCCGGCGCTCGCGATCTTCAGCAATTCGTCGCGCACGCGCTCGCCCGAAAGCTGGCGAAGGCCTTCGCGTTCCTCCGCGCAGGCGCGCAGGCCCGCCGCATCCGGCTCGCCCTTGCCGTAGAAGGCATGGAAGCGGAAGAAGCGGAGAATACGGAGATAATCCTCGCGGATGCGTTCATGAGGATCGCCGATGAAGCGCACGCGCCGCGCTTTCAGGTCTTCGCGTCCGCCGAGCGGATCGTGCACCGTGCCGTCCGCTTCGCAATAAAGCGCGTTCATGGTGAAGTCGCGCCGCTGCGCATCGGCAAGCCAGTCGCTCGTGAAGGCGACATCGGCGCGGCGCCCATCCGTCGCGACATCGACGCGCAGCGTCGTGATCTCGAAATGACGCGTGGGCATGACGGCGGTGATGGTGCCGTGGTCGATGCCGGTCGGTACGACCTTGATGCCCTTCGCCTCGAGCAACGCCTTCGCGCTTTCCGGCGTCTCGGTGGTCGCGATGTCGATGTCGCGCACCGTCTCGCCCATCAGCGCGTTGCGCACACAGCCGCCGACGAAACGCGCCGTGCCGCCCTTCGCGGCGAGCGCTTCCATCACGGCTTTCGCATCCGCCTCGTTCAGCCATGCGGCGCGGGCCAGTTCCTTCTCGGCGCTCATTCGGGCTTCCTCACTCACTTCCTGCTCGATGCTTGTTGCCGACTGTACAGGCAGCGCCGGAGGGTTCAGTCCCCGTAAATCCGGTCATACATGTTTTTCAGCATGCCGGCCGTCGCGCCCCAGATGTAATGGCCATTATAGGGCATGGCGTAATATTCGCGCCGCTTTCCACGCCATACGGCGTGATGGCGCTCGTGATTGGCCGGGTCCATGAGGAAGGAGAGCGGCACCTCGAAGGCTTCGGCCACCTCGCCGGGCGAGATGGTGAGCGTGAAGCCCGGCCGCACGAAGGCAACGACGGGCAGAATGCGAAAGCCCGTTCCCGTCTCATAGGCATCGAGATAGCCCGCCACCTCGACATGGGCCGGATCGAGCCCCACCTCCTCCTCCGCCTCGCGGATGGCGGCCTGCGCCGGGGTTTCGCCGGGGTCCATCTTGCCGCCCGGAAAGGCGACCTGCCCCGAATGCGTACCGAGATGGTCCGCACGCCGCGTCAGCAGCACATGCGGCCCGTGGGCATGCTCGATCACACCGACGAGAACGGCGGCGGGGCGGAGCGAGACGCGCTCCTCCGGTTCGACCCGGACATTGCCCTCTGGCTCGGGCGGATTGAGGTCGTGATCGCCCCGCAGCCCCGGCACGCCTTCGGGCGCGAGCAGCGCGGCGAGCGCGGGCGGCTCCCTGTCGGTGCGGGCGAGGATGAGGTGGCGGTAACCTTTCATCGGACCGGGCTCAGGTGCCCACCTCCCCTGCCTTCTGGAAGGGGAAGAAGACGCCGCCCGACCAGATGCCGAACCACGTCTCGCCCTCATGCTCTTCCTCCACACCAAGCTCCACGAGATCGTAGAAGACGGCGCGGTTGATGAGCGCATCGAGCCGCGCGCGCACATGGACATATGGCGCAGGCTCGCCCGTCTCCCTGTCGATTTCGAAACGCATCGGATGGTCGGGCCCGGCCACGGTTTCGTCGCCCACATTGGTGGTGAAGGTGAGCACCTGCTCGCGCCCCGCCCCCTCGACGGTCATGGCGACGGCGACGAAGGGCGCATCCTCGACCGTGATCCCGACCTTCTCGACCGGCGTCACCAGATAGTATTTCCCGTCCTCGTCGTGGCGCAGCACCGTGGAGAAGAGACGCACGAGCCGCTCGCGGCCGATCGGCGTTCCCAGGTAGAACCAGGTGCCGTCCCGCGCGATCCGCATGTCGAGATCGCCGCAGAATTCGGGATTCCAGAGATGGACCGGCGGCAGGCCCTTTGCCTTCTTCCCCGCCTCCTCGGCGGCGGCGAGCCCTTTCAGCCCGCCCGGCGCGCTCCCGGAGGCAGGCTTTTCGCCTTTCGCGGCTGTCTTTCCGGTCACGGCGGCCATATTTCCTCTCCTCCCGCGGAGTTGATCGCGATTTCGTGCCTGAAGCCCGAGAATCCGGCCATATTATCGTCAAGAAGGCCCGCGCCAATGGCGGCGCGCAATGATAATCG
>JACIYQ010000142.1 GCA_014359855.1 Parvibaculum sp. | reverse complement strand
CGTTCGGTCAGCAGCTTCGCCTTGGACTTGCCGAAGCCCATGGCCTTGCCGCCGCCGCCCTGCATCTGGCGCATGAAGAAAATCCACACCGCGATGAGCAGCAGCATCGGGAACCACGACACGAGGATGCCGAGCAGCGAAGGCACGTTGTCCTCGCTCGGCTTCGCCGTGATCGCCACGCCCTTGTTGTAGAGACGATCGACCAGCGAGGGATCCTGCGGCGCATAGGTGGAGAACTTGCGCCCGTCCGAATAAGTCCCGGAAATCTTGTCGCCCTGGATGGTGACCTCGCTCACATTGCCGGAATCGACGTCCGACAGGAGGCGGGAGAAGGTGATCTCCGTGCCCGCTCCGCTCTGGGGTGAGGGGCTCTGGAAGAGATTGAACAACGCCACCAGAAGCAGCGCACCCAACACCCAGACGGCGAAATTCTTGAAATTGGACAAGGGCTTTTACCTTTTTACCTGACGACAGGCGCTGATTTGCAGGGGACGTGCCAAACCGCCTCCCGCTTCTCGAGTGTTTCTAATCTAAGAGAAGATAGTGACCATAGAAAGGTTTACCAAGTGCCAGCACCGGTGCGATTGCCGGTCTTTCAGGCTTTTTCCGCCTCTTTTGGGGGATCCGGCCAGGGCATGCGGCGCAGCGCCACACGCGCCTCCACGCCGCGCCGGAGCGTTCCCAAATGGGGTGCCGCGGCAAGCTTGTCCGAAAGCCACAATCCGGGCAGGGTCTGAAGGATGGCGCTCGGCACCTCGGGAAGGCCTGTTTGCGTCGCGCGAAGCGCCGCAAGCCCCTCCGAACCCAGTGCCCGCACCTCGAAGCGCCGCCGGCGCGGCGCCTTGTCTAGCCGGAGGCGGAACCGCCCGTCCCACACCCCTTCCTCGCCTTGCTTCAGCAGGAGCGGCATGGCCGCCTGTGCGGCGGCCACCTCCCGGGAGACGAGAAGGATGCCGCCCTTCAGGGCGAACTTCACACCTCCAAGCGTCCGCCCACGCCCAAGCGAGCCCTCGCCGATCGCCGCATAGACGGCTTCGAGCCCAACGAGGCGCGGCGCATACTGGCCGCCGCCCACAGCGCGGATGAGCGCGGCGAGTGCGCGAAGGCCGATTTCGGCAGGCGCTCCGATAAGAGCCTTGGCCTTCATTTCCACGAAACCCAGAGGTGAATGGCTTGCATGCCTGGCGAGAAGCCGCGCCGTCTCCGTTTCGAGTACTTCCCTCGCCCGCCCCATCTGCGCCGCCGTGCGGGCAAGGCGGCCAGCATCGAGCCCAAGCGGCGCGAGGATCGCAAGGGCCTTCCGCGCTTTTACCCTGTCGAAGCGCTCGTTCTCGTTGCTCGGATCCTGAATCGGCGTGAGACGCGCTTTCGCAACCGTCGCCAGCAACCTCTCCCTCGGCAGGTCGAGAAGTGGGCGCAGCAGACGCACCGCCATGCCGTCTTCCGAGAGCGGGCGCGATGCAGGCATGGCGGAGAGACCGTCAATGCCACTGCCGCGCGAGAGCCGCAGAAGAAAAGTCTCCGCCTGGTCTTCGAGATGATGCGCGACAAGAAGATCGCTCGCGCCCACATTGCGGCAAGCCTGAAGCAGCAGACCGTATCGCGCCTCGCGCGCGGCGGCCTGAATGCCTGTGGCAGGCTTCTCGCCCTTCCACTTCAGGATGCGGTGGGGCACGCCGAGTTTCGCCGCCAGGCGCGCCGCTTCCTTCGCCTCACCGGCCGAGGCGGCACGAAGTCCATGATCGACGGTGAAGGCATGGAGCGCGGTGCTCTTCCGCCTGGCCGCCCAGCGCGCGGCCAGAATGAGAAGCGCCAGCGAATCCGGTCCGCCTGAAAACGCAACCGCGACCGACCGGCCCGGATGGAGAGACGAAAGGCGCGCGGCAAACTCTTTGGCGGAAACGGGAGACGGAGATCGCGCGGTATCGTCCTGCGCGTTCATGTCTTCCCCCGTGTCAAAGGATCAGCAGCCGGCCTTCTGCCGCTCAAGCCTGGCGCGCGCAACCACAGAGGGCGACGCCTGCGGAAACTTCGAACCGAGTTCGCCCCAAACCGTGCAGGCTGCATCCTTGTTGTCGAGCGCGGCGAGGCTCATGCCGAGTTTCAGGAGGCTGTCCGGAGCCTTGCTGCTCGATGCATAGGTCGTATAGCCCGTCAGAAAGGCATCGCCCGCGCGCTTGTAGTCGTTCTGCGCGTAGTAGGTTTCGCCGAGCCAGTATTGCGCATTGCCGGCCAGGGCGTTCTTCGGATGGATCTGCAGGAACTCCTGGAAGGCAGCACGCGCCTTGTCGTACTGGCCACGCTTCATCAGGTCGATCGCGAATTCGTACTGCGTTTCCGGGGTGCCGTTCGGCAGCACCGAAGGAGCCGAACCGGCCGCAGCGCCAGCAGCAGGCGCGGCAGATGAGCCCGGGCCAACTGACGATTGTGCGCCGGCCCCATCGCCCGAACCGGCGGCGGGAGAGCCGCCGGCCGCGTCCTGGAAACGAAGATCGACATCCTGCTGGAAAGCTTCGAGGTTGCGCTGAAGCGTTTCCGCGCGGTGGTTCGCCTCCTCGAGGCGGCCGGTGAGGTCGCGGACCCGATCTTCGAGTTCGACCACGCGCGCCTGAAGGTCGGCGGTGCCAGCGCCGCTGTCCATGGCGACCGGCGCGCCGGACGAACCGCCGCCGCTATAGGTCTGTCGCTGAAGATCGGAAAGTTCGCGCTCGATCCTGTCGAGACGGTTCGCGACGGCGCGCGGGTCCATGTCGCCGGATTGGGCAAGCGCCGTTCCCGCGACAATCAAAGGCATGCCGACAAGCGCCACAGCGGCAACGCAGGCAAAGGCGGATTTCAAGGGGCGACGATCGGGCCGCAATCGAACCTCCCGTGATGTCAAATCAGGACGTTATCTTAGGGTCAAACACGACCAAATTGCGGCATCGAATGCACCGCAATCGGATGAAAAAAGCGCCCCCCCGCAATGCGGAAGAGCGCTTTCATTCGTTTCGCAAATCCGGGTTCGCTTGAACCCGGTTAGCTCGCGGCGCCAGACGCGATAACCGTCACGGCGCGACGGTTCTGGGCCCAGCAGTTCTCGTTGGACTCGAGGCAGACCGGACGCTCTTTGCCGTAGGACACGGTGCTGAGGCGGCCGGCATCGACGCCGAGGCTCACGAGATAATCCTTCGCGGCGTTGGCGCGACGGCCACCGAGCGCGAGGTTGTATTCACGCGTGCCACGCTCGTCCGCATGACCTTCGAGCGTGAAGGTCAGGTTCGGATAGAGCTGCGCCCACGCAGCCTGACGCTGCAGGGTCGCGCGCGCATCGTCGCTGAGCGACGACTTGTCGGTGTCGAAGAAAACGCGGTCGCCAACATTGGCCACCAGGTCTTCCTGCGAGCCCGGCGCGATCTGGCCAGACGTCGAGGAGGAGGAACCGCCGGCAGC
>JACIYQ010000141.1 GCA_014359855.1 Parvibaculum sp. | reverse complement strand
AAGGTCTCGCCCGCATCGGTCTCCATCTCGTAGTTGCCGAACATGATGCCCGACGGAGCGCCGAGCGGTGTGCCGCTCGTATATTCGAAGGTTTCGCCGGGCTTGAGCACCGGCTGTTCGCCGACAACGCCGGGCCCGCGCACCTCGTGCACATGGCCGCAAGCATCCGTGATCTTCCAGTAGCGCGCGCGCAGTTTCACCGTTTCGCGTCCACGATTCTCGATCGTGACGTGATACGCCCAGACGTAATAGTCCTGTTCGGGTTCGGACTGGTCCTCGAGATAGGTCGGCTCGACCAGAATATTGATGGACCGGGTCATGGCGCTGTACATCGGGCGATCCTTGCACGAAGACGTCTGTGAATGCGGGACGCGGCCTTTCTGGCCGGGCCCTGCAAGGGATATGTACCGCACAGGGCTTTCCGGCAAGTTGCCAAAAAGCCTTTCCCCCGCAGGATTAAAACCCTAGCGGATACACTCTAACTTCCTGTTAATGGCGGCGAATTTGAGGCGCAAGGTTAACGTTTTACGCCAGCGCCCTTTCCATGTCCTCGATCAGGTCGGCCAGGTCTTCGAGCCCGACCGACAGCCGAACCAGCCCCTCATTGATGCCAAGCTCCTCGCGCACGTCTTGTGTGAGCCGCTGATGGGTCGTCGTCGCGGGGTGCGTGATGAGGCTCTTCGAGTCGCCAAGGTTGTTTGAAATCTTCACCACCTGAAGCGCATTGGCGAAGCGGAAGGCACCGGCCTTCCCGCCCTTCACATCGAAGGCGACGATATTGCCGCCGGCCTCCATCTGGCTCATGGCGAGATTGTGCTGCGGATGGCTTGGCAGGCCGGGATAGAAGACGCGCTCGATCCCCTTGTGGCCTTCGAGGAACCGCGCGACCGCTTCGGCATTGCGGGCGTGTTCGCGCACGCGCAGGTCGAGCGTCTCGAGGCTTTTGAGCATCACCCAGGCGTTGAACGGGCTGAGGCTCGGTCCCGTCTGGCGCAGGAAATTCGAAAGATGATCGGTGATGAACTGCTGGTCGGCGAGCACAACGCCGCCGAGGCAGCGGCCCTGGCCGTCGATATGCTTCGTCGCCGAATAAACGACGACATCCGCGCCGAGTTCCATCGGCCGCTGCAGCGCCGGTGTCGCGAACACATTGTCGATGAAGAGTTTCGCGCCTGCCGCATGTGCGATATCGGCGACCGCCCTGATGTCGATGATTTCGAGCGTCGGGTTCGACGGCGTTTCGAGGAAGAGCACCCTGGTGTTTGGCTGCACAGCCTTTTTCCAGGCATCGATGTCGCGCCCGTCGACAAGCGTCGAGGCGATGCCGAAGCGCGGCAGCAGGTCTTCCACGATGTAGCGGCAGGAACCGAAAAGGGCGCGCGAGGAGAGCACATGGTCGCCCGCCTTGAGATAGCAGAGCAGGGCCGATGTGACAGCCGCCATGCCGGTCGCCGTCGCGCGCGCGTCATCCGCGCCTTCGAGCGCGGCCATGCGCTCCTCGAACATGCGCACCGTCGGGTTGGAGAAGCGGCTGTAGACGAAGCCCGGCTCCTCATTCTTGAAGCGGCGCTCGGCCGCCTCCATGGAGTCGTAGACATAGCCAGACGTGAGGAACAGGGCCTCGCTGGTCTCGCCGAAAGGCGTGCGGTTCGTGCCGCCGTGAACGGCTTCGGTGCGGGGCCGAAGCGTCCGGCCATCTCGTGTCGTCTTGCTCATCTGGGCTACCCCATAAAAAAACCCCGACCGTATGGGATCGGGGCTCACGTCCCGACCTTTTTAGCGAGTTGTTTAACGTGGCCGCAAGCCGGTCGGCTCAAATCACCACGGGATCGGGCGCAT
>JACIYQ010000140.1 GCA_014359855.1 Parvibaculum sp. | reverse complement strand
GTGAAATCCGCCTCGCTTCATCTCGACTACATGCAGATCGAAGGGCGGACAGTGCCCGTTACCGTGAAGCACAACCCCCGCGCCAAGCGCATGATCGTTCGCGTCGACCTGGCGGCGGGGTCCGTGCTCGTCACGACGCCTTCACGCCGGAACCTTGGCAAGGCGCTCCTTTTTGCGCGCGAGCAGCGCGAATGGATCGCCGAGCGGCTGCATCAGGTGCCCGCGCCCGTTCCCTTCAAGAACGGTGCACGCATTCCCTATCGCGGCAAGGAACATGTGGTGCGCTATGCGGGCGTGCGGCGCGAGGACGCGGTGATGAAGGGTCCGGTCTGGCGGGTGCGGGGCGCGGAGACGGGCGGGCTGCCCGAAATCCGCGTGACGGGACATCCCGACTTCGTGCAGCGGCGGGTGACGGACTGGCTGAAGGGAAAGGCGCGCGACGAACTGAACGACCGTGCGCTCTTTTATGCCGAACTCTTCGACGTGCGTCCCTCGCGCATCACGGTGCGCGACACGACCACGCGCTGGGGTTCGTGTTCGCCGGCGCGGGCGCTGTCTTTCTCGTGGCGGCTCATCCTCGCGCCCTCCTATGTGCTCGACTATGTGGCGGCACATGAAGTGGCGCATATAAGGCACATGAATCACGGGCCGCGCTTCTGGGGGCTGGTCGAGGAAGCGATCCCGAATTACGGGCCTGCCAAGCGCTGGCTCGAAATCAACGGGCCGGGCCTGCACCGCTTCGGCGCGGACCCTGTCGGACTTTTCGCGGGCGGCTACCGCGGAAACCATTCGGGCAGATGAAGCTCACGCCCGGCACGGCGGCTTTCACCGTGTTCCTGGCGTCGCTGACGGCGGTCGGTCCCCTGTCGACGGACATGTATCTTCCGTCGCTGCCCGACATCGCACGCGATTTCAGCGCCGATGCGGGCACGGTGCAGATCACGCTGAGCGCGCATCTCATCGCCTTCGCCGGATCGCAGCTCTTCTACGGGCCGCTGGCCGACCGCTATGGGCGCAGGCCCGTGCTGATCGGCGGCTTCCTGCTTTATATGGCGGGATGTTTCGCCTCGCTTTTCGTTGCGACCATCGACCAGCTCATTCTCGCGCGCATCCTGCAGGCGCTGGGCGGCGGCGCTTCCGTGGTTCTCGCGCGCGCGATCGTGCGCGACCTCTATGAAGGCGCGGATGCCGGACAGATGCTCGCCAAGATGGCGGCGATCATGGGGCTCGTGCCCGCGCTCGCGCCGATGCTCGGCGGCGTGGTGCAGGATATCCATGGCTGGAAGGCGAACTTCATCGCCATGGGCGCCTTCGGTGCGGTGCTCACCGTCTTGGTGGCGGTGAACCTCGACGAGACGCTGCCGGCCGCGCGGCGGCGGAGCGCGGCGCCGCTCGCCATTCTGCGCGCCTATCGCAGGCTGATCGCGGACAGGCGCTTCCTCAAATATCTCGCCATCGCGAGCGCCGCCTTTTGCGGGCTCTTCGCCTTCGTCTCCGGTTCGTCCTTCGTGCTGCAGGGGCTCTACGGTTATTCGCCGATCGCCTACGGGCTTTGCTTCGGCGCGATGGCGGGCGGCTATGTCGCCGGATCGCTGACGGGTGGGAGGCTCGTGCGCCGCCTAGGCATCGACGCGACGCTGCGCTTTGGCGGTTTCTGCGCGGCGCTGGGCGGGCTTCTCATGCTGACAGGGCTTCTCACCACGCCATCGGCGCTCGGCATCGTGGCGCCGATCGTGATCTACGGTTTTGCGATGGGCGCGACCATGCCGCAGGCGATGGCGGGCGCGCTGACGCCGTTTCCCGATATTGCGGGCACGGCCTCGTCGCTGCTCGGCTTCCTGCAATCGGTGGCGGGGGCGCTGGGCGGGCTTTATGTGGGGCACGGCGTCGAGGCGAGCGCGATGCCGATGGTCGGCACCATCGCGGCGATGGGCGTGACGACGTTTGCGATCGCGATGAGCGGACGGAAGCGTTAGGGACGTTTCCTCCCGCCTGCCGTCCGGACCACCCTCCCCCTGCGGGAGGGTGGGAAGCACCGCGGAGCTTGCGGCCAGCTACCGCCGGCCGCCGGGCTGGAGGGTGGGGCGGGTGCCGCCGATGCCGAAGAGGCGCTCGAAGAAGCCGGGCTGTTCCCAGTCATACTCATAGGACGCACCGTCATGCGCGGCGGGGAGCGCGGGATCGGCCGCGGAGGCGGTCGCGACAGGCATAGTGTCGGGCAGTTCGGCGATGGCGACGCCTTCCTGCGTGCGTTCCATGAAGGCCTGCCAGATGCGCGCGGGCAGCGTGCCGCCGGTGACCTTGTTCATGGGCGCGCCGTCGTCGTTGCCGACCCAGATGCCGACCACGAGATCGGCCGTGTAACCGACGAACCAGGCATCGCGGAAGTCCTGGCTGGTGCCCGTCTTGCCCGCGCTGGGGCGGAGCCCAAGCGCGGCGTTGCGGCCGGTGCCGTAGACCATCACGGCTTTCAGCATGTTGTTCATTTCGGCGACGACGAGAGGATCGACGACGCGGCCTATCCCCGAGCCCTGGCGGCGGTAGAGCTCCTCGCCGGATCGCGCGCGCACTTCCTCGATGCCATGGGGCAAGACGCCGTAACCGCCATTCGCAAAAGTCGCGTAGGCGGCGGTGAGTTCGAGGAGATTGACGCTGCCCGAGCCGAGCGCGAGGGAGAGATTGGAGGGCAGTTCGTCCTGAAGCCCGAGGCGGCGCGCGGCGGCGACGACATTGCGGATGCCGGCTTCGCGCGCGACCTGCACGGCGACGGTGTTCACGGATTTCGCCAGCGCGGTGCGCAGCGTCATGTCGCCCTCGAAACGGCCGGAATAATTCTCCGGCGCCCAGCCGCCGTAATTCACCGGACGGTCGGTGCGCACCGTGTCGGGGGTGAGGCCCTTTTCCATCGCCGCCAGATAGACGATGGGCTTGAAAGCGGAACCCGGCTGGCGCTTCGCCTGCACGGCGCGGTTGAACTGGCTCTGCACATAGGAGCGGCCGCCCACCATGGCGCGCACCGCGCCATCCGGCGTCATGGCGACGAGGGCGGCCTGGCTCGCATTCATGCCGCTGCCCTCGACCTGAAGAACCTCGGCGACGATCCGTTCCGCTTCGCTCTGGAGCGCGGGATCGATGGTGGTGATGACGCTGACATCGGTGTCGGGCTTGCCCGCATAGTCGGGGAGCGCCTCGGCCACCCAGTCGACGAAATAGTTGATCGAGCCGCGCGCCGTGTAGCCCTCGAGCGAGGCGGGCGCGACATTGGCGAGGCGCGCGTCATCCGGCGAGATGTAGCCCGCATTGACCATGTTCTGCAGAACGACGCCGGCACGCCGGCGCGCGAGGTCGATGTCGTTGGTCGGCGAATAACGCGACGGCGCCTTCAGGAGGCCGGCGAGCATGGCGGCTTCGGGCAGCGTGAGCGCGCGGGCGGGCTTGCGGAAGAAACGCTCGGAAGCCGCTTCGAGGCCATAGGCGCCGCCACCGAAATAAACGCGGTTGAGGTACAGCGTCAGTATTTCTTCCTTGGTGAAGCGCAGCTCGAGCCAGACGGCGAGCACCATTTCCTCGATCTTGCGCGAGATCGTGCGGTCGGGCTGAAGGAAGACGTTCTTGGCGAGCTGCTGGGTGATGGTGGAGCCGCCCTGGACATAGGCACCGGCCTTGTAGTTCACCACGACGGCGCGGGCGAGGCCGACGGGATCGACGCCGAAATGCCAGTAGAAGCGCTGGTCCTCGGTGGCGAGGACGGCCTGCGGCACATAGGCCGGCAGGTCGCCGAGCGAGGCATAGCTGCCCTTGAGGTCGCCGCGATGGCTCAACACCTCGCCATTGGCGGCGACGATGGAGACGGAGGGCGTGTGTTTGACGTTGTAGAGGCCCGATGTGTCGGGCAGGTTCAACCCGTACCAGAAGAGGAGACCGCCAAAGGCGATGAGGCCCCAGAGCGCGAGAACGGCGGCACCATAGGCGATGCTGCCGAGAAGCGAGCGGCCGGATTTTTTCGCGCGGCGGGACGCGGGTTTCCGCGACGATGTTTTGGGGCGATAGCCGCGCGGCGGCACGGGGCGGTCATCGGCCGAGGGCGCGTGAAGCTTTGTTGATTTTTTTGGGGCGGATTTTTTCGATGTTTTCCGGGGGGACTTTTGGGACGCGGGTTTGCGCGTGCCGCTCTTGCCGAAAGTCGGCTCGATGCGGCGCGGCTCGTCGTGATCGTCGTCCCAGCGTCCCATGTCGCCGCCGTCTTCCTGTTCCCACTCTTCCGGCTCATCCTCGGGCTCGTTCGCGCCGACACGAATGCGTACCGGCCCGAGGCCCGGACGGCGGACGATGGTCCAGCCGTCCTCGTCTTGCGGAATCCCACGCCTTCCAGATCCGGGTTTGCGGGATGACATTGGACCCGACGCCTCGCGCTCTGCCCTTTCGGGGCCTTTGGACTCCCCCGTGCCGAAGCTAGACAGCGATGGTTAACGCGTTGTTAACGATTTGCTTCCGAACCCCAACTCACACGTCGAGATTGGCGACCGACAGGGCGTTGTCGCGGATGAAATCGCGGCGCGGTTCCACGACGTCGCCCATGAGCTTCACGAAGAGATCGTCGGCCTCGTCGAGCTCGCGGATCTTCACCTGGAGGAGCGAGCGGGCGTCGCGGTCGAGCGTGGTTTCCCAGAGCTGGCCGGGGTTCATCTCGCCCAGACCCTTGTAGCGCTGGACCGTGTTGCCCCTGGTGCCTGCCGCCATGACGGCTTCGAGGAGCTGCGAGGGCGAGCGGATCGCGTGGCTCTCATCCTTGCGGCGCAGGGTCGCCGCCTTCACATAGATTTCCTGAAGGTGCTGCGTGTAGCTGTCGAGGCGGCGCGCATCGGCGCTCGCGATCAGCGGACCGTCGATGAACACTTCCTCGCGGACGCCGCGCACCTCGCGCGCGAAGCGCAGGCCGCCGTCATCCGTCGTCTCGCCGACCCAGCCGCGCTCCGTTTCCTCGGAGAGGAGATCGAGACGCCGCGCGATATAGGCGGCCGCCTCGCGCGCATGTTCGGGCTCTGCAAGCGCCTTGGGGTTGAGCGCGCCGGCAATCGCTGCCTGCTCGACCACGAAATGCGGATATTTGCCCGGCAGCCCTTCGAGCACGCCGCGCACGGCGCGCGCCTTGGTCACGATATCCTGAAGATCGGGGCCGGCGCGCTGCGAACCGTCATGCAGCGTGAGCACCATGTCCTCGAGGCCCGTGGCGATTAGATAGTCGCCGAGCGCCTTCTCATTTTTCAGGTAGGTCTCGGAGGTGCCGCGCCGCACCTTGTAGAGCGGCGGCTGCGCGATGTAGAGGTGGCCGCGCTCGATCACCTCCGGCATCTGCCGGTAGAAGAAGGTGAGAAGGAGCGTGCGGATATGGGCGCCGTCGACGTCGGCGTCGGTCATGATGAT
>JACIYQ010000014.1 GCA_014359855.1 Parvibaculum sp. | reverse complement strand
TATCTCCACCGCCTGAAGAGCGACATCGATCTCTGGATCGAGCGCGGCTGGGTCACCCCGGCAAGTGCCGAAGCGATCCTGAAATCGGCGCAGCAACGTCCCTCCGCGCGGCGCATGCCGGCCATCCTCGCAATGCTCGGCGCGGTGCTGATCGGTTTCGCGGTGATGAGCTTCGTCGCCGCCAACTGGGCGGAGATTTCGAAGCTCGCCAAACTCGTCATGATCTTCGGCGCCATGTGGGCGGCGTGGATCGCCGCCATTCCGCTTGAGCGTCGCGGCCGTCCCGCCTTCGCGCAAGCCGCCGTCCTGATCGGCCTCGGGCTCTTCGGCGGCGGCATCATGCTCATCGCGCAGATCTATCACATCGTCACCGACGATCCGGGTGGCGTCCTTGCCTGGTGCATCGCCTCGCTTGCAGCGGCATGGCTTCTCCCATCCCGTCCCGCCCTCGCGCTCGGCATCCTTCTCGCCGTTGTCTGGACCGGCTTCACCCTGAGCCTTCAGGAAACCACGCCGCATTGGGCGTTCTGGTTGCCATGGGCCGCCGCCCTCGCGCTTTCGCTCCGCCTGTCATGGCCGCCCGGCTTTCACCTCACACTCATTGCAGGCTTCATCTGGCAGGCGATCTGGGGTCCTTCCATCGCGGAGAGTTTCCGCATCGACCCCGCCTGGCTCGCGCTCTTCTATCTCCTCGAAGCCCTCGCCATCTGGCTTGCGGCGCTCCTCGTCTCGGGCCGCGCGCCACACTTCGCTTCCCCCGCTACGGCCTACGCCATCGTCATTACCTTTGCCCTCTTCTGGGTCTGGCAGTTGAGCCCCGACCGCGCGCTCGGTGAAAATGCCGTCCTCTATTCGCCCCTGCTTCTCGCCATGCTGGGGATCGTCGCGGTGCTTGCGGTTCTCGATGTCGCGCGCGGCCTGCTGGAGCTGCGCCACGCGGCCGGCATCGCCGTCCTCGCTCTCGCCTCGCTCGCCTACCCCGCGCTCGACAGCGCCGCACCCGAGCTCGTGCCCTGGGTCTATGCCGCGCTCTTCCTCGCGCTCGCCGCCTGGCTCGTGTCCTATGGCGCGGCGCATGAGTTCCGCTTCGCCGTCAATTTCGGCTTTGTCGCCTTCGGCGCGGAAGTTCTCTACCTCTATTTCGAGACGCTGAACACGCTGCTCGACACCGCGCTCTTCTTCGCGCTCGGCGGCGTGCTGCTCATCGCCGGTGCTCTTGTCATGGAGCGCATGCGCCGCCGTCTTGTCGCGACTGTCGAAGGAGACGTAGCATGAGCCGCTTCGCCCTCGCCGTCCTCGCCCTCCTCATCGGCCAGACGCTCTTCCTCGGCGCGATGGTCTTCGACCGCGTCTCGCTGCTCCGCTCCGAAAATGTCGTGACGCTGCGCACAGCACCCGTCGACCCGCGCGACATTTTCCGCGGCGACTACGTCATCCTCAACTACGACATTGCGCGCATCCGCCTTGCCGATGTCGATGGCGACGATGATTTCGGATATGACGACGGCATCTTCGTCGAACTCGCTCCGAACGGCGAAACATGGGATGCGGTTGCGATCTGGCGCAAGAACCGCGAACCGCAGGAGGGCCACCTCATCATCCGCGGCCAGGTCAACAGCATCGTTGGCGAAACACGCCCCACCGGCATTCCCGAAAGGGATGCCATCCCCTGCCCCAATTGCGGCACGGTCGGCGTCGGCTACGGCATCGAAAGCTATTTCGTGCCCGAAGGCGAAGGCCGCGAACTCGAAAACATCCGCAACGACGGCAAGCTCACCGTCGACGTCGCCCTTGGCAAGGACGGCACCCCCGCGATCAAGCAACTCCGCATCGACGGCGACCCCGTCTACGAAGAACCGCTCTTCTGAGTCACTCCCACAAGCGTCATTGCGAACGCACATCGGAATGTGCGCCTGAACGCCCTCACCGCGCAGATGATCGATCAAATCGCACATGCGCGCGCACACCGGCACGCGCAATTCCCGCATCGTGACATTTCAATGACAATCGCGTGACAGTCGCCGTGCTTTGTCCCCACCCCCCGGGGATTATTTGGCCCCGCGCCAGTTGCCGTGAAAACCGAAGGGAACGCGTGCTGGAAACTCGGCGCGGGCGACCGGGCCGCGCGAAATATCTTCCGCATCGAGCACGACGAAGTCGCTGATGTTCCGGTCCGTGTCGTAGACGAGCGACACGAGATAGCCGTCGCCTTCGGACGCATCATCGCCGCGTAATAGCCGTGGCGATAGCCATGTCCGGCGAAGCGTTCGTCGAAGCGCGGAAACAGCAGCACACGGATTGTTCGGAAAGGGCTTCGACATCTCGGGTCCTCCTGGACGGCTTCGCGGCGCCATGCTTATAACAGTGTTATTTTCTCTATAATGAAAGCGGCTGGACTTGTCGTCAAGCCTGTTCGATAGAGGGCGCATGAGTATGGGTACGGAAACGAGTGCCGCCGATGCGCGGCGCAGCGCCCAGCGCGAGGCGCTTCTGGACGCGGCGAGCGAAATGCTCGTCCATGGCGGCCCTGACGCCATTTCCCTGCGCAAGCTCGCAACCCGCGTCGGCACCTCCACCATGGCCGTCTACACGGCTTTCGGCGGCAAGGAAGGCCTGATAACGGCTCTCTTCGACGAAGCCTATGACCGTCTCGCCGCAGCCGAGGAAGCGGTGCCGAAAAACCGCGAACCGCTGCGCCGCCTGCACGATCTGGCACTTGCTTATCGCAGCTTCGCGCTGAAGAACCCGTCCTACTACGCGCTGATGATCAGCTCGACGCTTCCCGTGCCGGCTGCGCTTCGCCACGGCGAAGCCGCGGACGGCAATCCGGCCGCCCGCAACGTCTCGGGCCACCGCTCCTATCGGATCATGCTCGAAGCGGTGACGGCCTGTATCGGGGAAGGAAGCCTTCCCGCCAATGTCGGGGCGGATGTTCTTGCCGATGCCCTGTGGGCGGCGGTCCATGGCCTGTGCAGCCTGGAACTCGCGGGCTTTCACGCAAGCGCGAAAGCCGCGGAGAAGCGCTTCAACGTAACGACGGGAGCGATCCTCCGCGGATTGTTGACGCCCGAAGGGCGGAAAAAACTCGACAGCCTCAATCGGGATGAGTGACGGACGGAAAACGTCCGAGCGGGAACGGCTTTTCCTCGCGCGCGAAGATCGCGAAGGCAAGGCACTCCCACACATACTGGATGAGGTTACGGCTGAAGGCGCGCAACTCCTCGTTCTTGTTGCCGGTGATGAGAACGACGACGAACTGCAACGCGCCCAGAAAGATCGCGACCGAGAAGGCGATATTGCCGAGAAACCAGAACGCGATCATATAGAGAAGGCGAAACCACAACTCCTTGCGCTGCGACGGAGCCTCGCCGTCATAAGCCGTATGCGCACCTTCGGGCTGTCCGTCCGAATGCGCGGATGTGTCGCTCATGGGATCTCCTCCTGAAAAAGGCCATGGGGGTTAGAGCATTTTCCGGTCAAGTGGACGCCGGTTGATCGCAGAAAATGCGACCGAACAAAGGAAGCTGGAGCATGATCCGATTCTGTTTGATCGGATCATGCTCCAGGGCCTTTTTTCTATGTGGTTCGCCCGCAGCCGGATTCAATGACCCCTGTCGTCCTGTCCCTGGTCACCCAGCCACTCGCCATAGCCGACATTGCCCGGCCCCCCGGAAGGCGACAGGCGCAGCGGATCGAAGAAACCGAACAGCAGCAGCCCGAACAGGAAGCCGCCGAGATGCGCTTCCCACGCGACCTGCGCCGTCACGCCGAAAATGCCACTGAGCGGCGTCGCCCCGAACAGCACATTGAGCCCGATCCAGACGCCGGCGAAGATCAGCGTTCGCCGGTCCTTGAGCGCCACGAGAATACCGGCGCGCCGCACCGCGCCGCCGCCCGGATGGCCGCTGGTGCGTCCGCCGAGCGCCCCGAGTGGCCCACCCGCAAGGAACACGAAGCGCGCCGCGCCGCCCATCAATCCGGAAATCGCCGCCGAGGCGCCGACGACCGGAATGTCCGAGCCAGAATAGAGAAAGACATGCAGGGCCGCCCCCGCGATGCCGCAAAGGAAATAGAAAAGAAAAAAGCGCGCGGCGCCGAGCCGCCGCGCCACCGGCGACCCAAAAGCGAGCAGCCACACGCTGTTGACGATGAGATGCTCCCATCCGCCATGCAGGAACGTGTAGGTGATCGGCGTCCAGAACTGCGCGCCCATACCGCCCGGAAAATCGGGCTGAAGCACGGTGATCTCCGGAAGGTAGCGCGCGGGGATCAGCGAAAAGAAGAGAATGATCTGCTCCTGCATCTCCCAGGACAGCGAGACGGCGAGAAGATGCACACCGACAATAAGCACGAGAAGCGCGAGAACAGGGCCCGGCACATTGAAAGCCGGCGGTTCCCGCCGCGGCGGCAGGCCGGTCGAATAGGGATCAGCCATGAAGAAGCGCCGCCTCCACCAGCGGGAGCCGGTCGTTGCCGAAATACATGTCGGTCTCGTTCACATACATGGTAGGCGACCCGAAACCGCCCCGCGCAATGAGTTCTTCTGTGTTGGCCCGCAACCTGCCCTTCACATCGTCGCTCTTGATCCGCTCGCTAACCTCGTTCCAGTCGAGCCCGGCAGCCGCGCAGACTTCTTCGAGCACCTCCGGCTGGCTGATATCCTTGAGATCGCCCCAGTAGCTGCGGAACGTGGCCCAGGCGAATGCCGGGAGCTTGCCTTCGTCCTGCGCCACGATCGCCGCCCGCATCGCATCGACCGAACGCACGGGAAACACAGGCGGCTTCCCGATCTCGATGCCGCAATAGCGCGCCCAATCCTGCAGATCCTTGACGTAGTACCGGCCCTTGACGGGATGCGGGTTCGCCCGCGCCTCGTAGACGCTTTCGTTAACGGCGTTGAACACGCCGCCGACAAGGATCGGTTTCCACACCATCTCCGCCTTCGTCCGCTCGACCAGAGCCTCGATCCGGCTGAAGGCGAGATAGGTCCACGGGCTGGAGCAATCGAAGAAGAATTCGAGCTTTGCCAATTTGTCCGTCCGTTTTCGGGAATGCCAATTGCAATTGGCGCGGAGTGTCGCGCG
>JACIYQ010000139.1 GCA_014359855.1 Parvibaculum sp. | reverse complement strand
GCCGGCAGGATGATGGAGGATATGGGCTGGCTTCTGTTCTGGATGGGTATCCTCTGGTTCTGGCCCAACACGCAGCAATGGCTTGCGATGGTGCGGCCGGCTTTCAACTACAAGTGGGCCGACCGGCGCGGGGATCCGCTGCTCCTGCCCGTGGATCATACGCGTTACATGCGGCTCTTTCTCTGGCGTCCAAGCAAACCTGTGGCCGTTGCGATGGGCCTTGCGGCGGCGGCTTCGCTCCTCAGCCTTCAGCGCATCAGCGAATTCCTCTATTTCCAGTTCTGACCCATGACGATGAGCAAATACGCACCCGCCTATCTTGCGACGCTGACCGCTGCGGTGGTTGCCGTTGCGTTGGCTGTCTTCATCGCCAATGCGGTTGTCGATCCGCTTTGGTACTTCGGCGGCAACAAGGTCGGGACCGTGAACTATGCCTTCAACGAAAGGTTGAGCAAGACAAACCTCTTTCTCTCGAAGAAAGATCGGTACGACTGCGTCATCTTCGGCGACAGCCGCGTGACGCTTCTGCCGGAAAACAAGATCGAAGGATACAAGTGCTTCAACTTTGCATTTTCCGCAGGCAAGGCGGCCGAGGCTGTCGCTTATGCCCGGTTTCTACGCGCGCACGATTTTCGTCCGAAACTCGTAATCATGGGGGTGCCCGGCGCCGCATTCCGCGAACGAATCGGCGGAACGGATATCCCCGCATTCATTCGGGAGGGGGACAAGCCAAAGTCGCCTTACCTTGCCTATCTCTCGATCGACACGCTTCGGATGTCACTGCAAACATTGTTCGGCAAGTCTCCGCTCGATCGCGTCTATGATCGGCAATTCATATGCCACGTGGCTCCGGGAGCGCCCGCATATGATCCCGCCAAGCCCATTCGCGACCTCTTCGCCGACCGTTTTGTCGCGAAGCAGCGCGTCTCTTTCTACGACGAGATGCGTTCAATCTTTCCCGATGCGGTGCTGGCTGGCTATGTTCCGCCGATCTCTGCATGGGCAATCGACGCTTATGCTGAGAAGGGCTGGCTCGATGAATATGTCGAGGTACTTCATCTTGCGTCGACGAAGTTCGATCGCTTCGTGGATTACGGCGTCCCCTCCGCCATGACGATGGACAGGTCGAACACCTATGACGGAACGCACTATTCGGAGCCTGCAAATACAATCATCGCGCGCAACTTGTTGAATGGCGGATCCGACGGCTCACTCAACCTGAAGACTATGAATGCGGCGGAGGTCCATCGCGCCTATGCGCAACGTCTTGGGGGGTATGACACTGCGCTCAGTGTTCTCTCAGGACGATAGCGGAAGACGCACGGAACACTCGGTGGCTGTGGGTGCGACCACTACGAAGATCTGATCTACGGCGGAGCCCGACACAGAGACCGGAAAAACGCCGCGGTGAACCGTGATGAAGTCCTTCGCCTTTATCGGCAGTTTCGTCGTCGAGAAAATCGGCGAGGGTGTTTCGACAACGCGACTGAACTCCCTTTGTCTGATCTCCGCACCTTCGGGGGTCAGGTTCTCTCCTAGAATCTTTCCGGTATAGTCCACGCCGAACAGTTCGGTGCATCCTGTTCCCGCAAGGCGGTAGCGGAATCCCAGCGTATCGTGGAACCGGAGCGTTTCGAGCACCAGCAACCAGGGCAATATGCTCGCTATTTCGGCGGGATTAATTCGGCTGCGCAGAGGCGGGGTTCCCGCGCTCGCCTGGTTTTTCCAGTAGCCTTGAAAACAATGAACCGGATGCCGTTCCGGGATGCCGGTAATATCGATCTCGCGGTAAGACACAGCCGCTTCCCAAATACGCAACAGAACAATCCCGGCCTTTTGTGCCCGGGTGCCGGAAAGTGTGCCGCCTAAGGCTTACCAAATGATCACCGCGCCAAACAAGAACCCATGTTTTGCCAAGGATTGCGCAGAGCTCATTTGAGCGAGGCAGGCTCAGGCATTGGCCTCCTCGTCGAGTGCCCGGCGGTACCCCGAATAGTTGGGCTGGTCGATCGAGAGCTTGGTAAGCGTAGTGCGCCAGAGATGATCCTTGAGTCCCGGCGTGTCGAGACCGACCTCACCCATTTCGATCAGCCGGCAAAGCTCGCGATTGAGGTCTTCCAGCGGACCATCCGTTCCAAGCAATGCTTTGAGACGTGACGTTTCTTCTGCATTGGCTGCGGGCGCGACATCCAGTTCCCGCCTTACAATGTCGAGAGCGTTCGCAGCAACCCGCGCATGAAACGCGGCATGGCCTTGCAGCTGGGGCATGGCGTGATTGCGGATGAAATCCGCAACCGCTTCAACGAGTTCACTGGCCGTCGGCTGGTCCTGCATTCTTCGTTCCCTTAGGCAAGCGGCGCCAGCAGGCGCAACAAATCGATTTCCGTCTCGGAGGACCGCCGTCCAATGGTGGCGCGCTCGACCGAGCGGTCCGCCCCGGTCTTGAAAGCCGTTACCATGATCGTGCACATAATCCCCCATTTCAGCGTCCCCAGGACTTCCCAGAACTTGACGCGATCGGGATTGACCAGGCCGCCGCCCGCGGCTTCGTAGCCTTCGAACATGTCTTCTCTCGTGCCAAAGCCGCCGACGGGCTGGTCGACATTGCCGAAGCGCCACGAGTTCACGCATATCCAGCCAAGGTCTTCCATCGGGTCGCCGACATGAGCGATTTCCCAATCGAGGACCGCGCGGACGCCGTCCGGACCGATCATCAGGTTGCCGTTCCGAAAGTCGCCATGGACGAGCGTATGGGCAATGCTTGGCGGCGGCGTGTTGTCCGCCAGCCAGCGCAGGGCCAGTTCAAATACCGGATGCGGATGACCGTGTGCCTTGTAGATATTCCGGTATTGCGCGATTTCGGACTCGGCGGGAGAGATGCGGAGAGGCGGCAGGGTTGCGCGGTCTATGAGGTGGAGCTTCGCCAGAATTTCACCGCACTGGCGGGCAAGTTTCGGACGGGCATTTGCGAACTCGGCGTCGCGCAGAATTTTGCGCGCGATTGTCTCGCCCGCGACCCTGTTCATGATGAAGCCGTCGCCGACGCCATCCTCCTTCGCCAGCACGTAATGCACGGTTGGAACCGGTACGCCTGCGGTGGCGGCAAGTTCGATCAGCTTTGCCTCCGTGGCGAGGCCGACCGCCGTCTCGCTTGGAGGGCGGGCTCCGTCCGGCGCGCGACGCAGGATCAGTGGAACGGGTTCGCCAGCCGTTGTCGCATCGAAGGACCAGGTTTCCTGGCTGGCACCGCCGGAGAGACGCTTCAGGCCGCTTATCCCCGTCGCACCCTTGATGTGGCCTTTCACGACATCGGCGAGAGGCGCCTCAATCGGGTTGCTCCCTCCGGCCATGTCAGTGTCCTGCCCCGACAGGGCGGCCATCCACGATCTGATCGAGATATTCGGAGAGCCCATAACCAGTCATGCCGTTGCAGCGGTATTCAGTCATTCCCTCTGTGATGCGGGTATTAAGTTCTGCGCCGTCGGGAGACTTGCGCCGGTTGCGAAGCGGAATGAGCGAGAGCACCCGGCCTTCGACATCGTAGGTTGCGCCGCTTTCCGTTTCGACGTGAGCGCGAAGGGCGGTCTGGTACCGGTTCTCATCCCAGTCGCTGTCGATGGTGCATGACTTTATGAGGTCGTACTTACCGTCCTTCAGAACCATGCCGCCCTGGCGCTGTTTGCCCTCGTCGTTCGTGACGATGGAAATCATCATGCCGAAATCGCGCCCGAAGTTCATCGGCAG
>JACIYQ010000138.1 GCA_014359855.1 Parvibaculum sp. | reverse complement strand
GCGCGGCGCATTCAAGGCGCTCGCGGACAAGATCGATCCGCGTTCATCGAATGGGGCCGTCTTTCTTGGCCTTAACGGTCTTGTCGTGAAAAGTCACGGCAGTACCGATCCCATTGGCTTTGCGGCCGCGATCGACGTGGCGGCGGATGTCGCTTCGGCCGATCTGGTCAGCAAGATCGTCAGCGATCTCGATCGTCTGACCGGCCTCAAGAATGGCCACAGCACGCAAAACACAGAAATAGCGGAATCCGAGGCAGCCCTGTCGTGAGTGTTATCAGAACCGTAGTAGCCGGTGTCGGCAGTTATCTGCCGTCGCGCATCGTCACAAACGAAGACCTTTCGAAGATCGTCGATACGACCGACGAGTGGATCGTCGAGCGGACGGGCATTCATAGCCGCCATATCGCAGCGGATGGCGAACTGACATCGCATCTCGCGCTGGCGGCGGCGCGGAATGCGATCGCGGATGCCGGGATCGATGTGCAGGAAATCGACACGATCATTCTGGCAACGACGACACCGGACAACACCTTTCCCGCGACGGCGGTGACGGTGCAGGCGGAACTCGGTCTCTATCATGGCGCGGCCTTCGACGTTCAGGCGGTCTGTTCGGGTTTCGTCTATGCGATGACCATTGCCGATACGTTCATCAAGACCGGCCAGTCGAAGACGGCGCTGGTGATCGGGGCGGAGACCTTTTCGCGCCTGCTCGACTGGTCCGACCGCACTACCTGCGTGCTTTTCGGCGACGGGGCCGGCGCGGTGATCGTAACGGGTGAGCCGGGGACGGGGACAAATGCCGACCGGGGCGTCCTGACGGCGCATCTTCATTCGGATGGGCGCTACAAGGACAAGCTCTATGTCGATGGCGGGCCTTCCTCCACGCAGTCGACCGGCCATGTGCGCATGGAAGGGCGCGAGGTGTTCCGTCACGCGGTCGTGAACATCGCCGAGGCGATCAGCGAGTCGCTTGCGGCCACGGGTCTGACGGCGGACGATATCGACTGGTTTGTGCCGCATCAGGCCAACAAGCGCATTCTCGACGGAACGGCGAAGCGGATCGGCTTGCCGCCGGAGAAGGTGGTAATGACGGTTGGCGAGCAGGGCAATACGTCCGCAGCTTCGGTTCCGCTGGCGCTCGACACGGCGGTAAAGGATGGACGAATCAAGCGCGGCGACCTTGTACTGCTGGAAGCGATGGGTGGCGGCTTTACCTGGGGCTCGCTGCTGCTCAGGTTTTAGGTGAGGACATGCGCCAGAGGCGTGACAACGCCTCAAAAAATTAGCGGATATCCTGAATCTGCTGCATCAGGGAAAACGGCCATCCCTTTGATATTGACGGGTTTCCGGGCGAGCAATAGGCTGAAAACGAAAACTGCAGAGGTGGAGGCCATGGGGGACACTGTCACGCGCGCGCATTTGAGCGAGGCGGTCTATCAGGAAGTCGGTCTGTCACGAAACGAGTCCGCGGAACTCGTTGAGCTGGTGCTGGCCGAGATTGCCGACAGCCTTGCCAAGGGCGACACGGTGAAGCTCTCGTCGTTTGGCTCGTTCTCCGTTCGCAAGAAGGGTGGTCGTATGGGACGCAATCCCAAGACCGGCGAGGAAGTACCGATCA